>DNFG01000437.1:8064-15112 GCA_003487005.1 Bryobacterales bacterium | reverse complement strand
CCCGCTCGCCCCCCCCCTGGAGCCCGGACTATGAAGACCCTCGCCCTTTTCCTCGCCTTCTCCTCCGCGCTCGCCGCCCAGGTCGCCGCCGACGCTAACCGCTCCTACAACAACGAGAAATCCCGCGCCGTCATGGTCGCCAACCTCAGCGACCCCGAGCGCCTCACCCGCCTCCAGGGCGAACGCATCATCGCCGCCCTCCCCCTCAAGCCCGGCATGACCGTCGCCGACATCGGCACCGGCGCCGGTGTCATGCTCCCCCTCTTCAGCAAAGCCGTCGGCCCCAATGGCAAAGTCATCTCCGAGGACATCTTCCCCGACTTCCTCGAGGCCGCCCGCCGCAACGCCGCCAGCCAGGGCCTCAATAACGTCCAGTTCGTCCTCGGCAGCGAAAAGGACGTCAAACTCCCCGCCAACTGCTGCGATCTCGCCGTCACCATCGACGCCTACCACCACTTCGATTACCCCGCCGAAATGCTCGCCTCCCTCGCCCGCTCCCTCAAGCCCGGCGGCCAACTCGTCATCATCGACTACTACAAACGCCCCGGCGCCATGGGCGGCCGCGTCGATGCCGTCGAGCATGTCCGCCTCGACATGGACGACGTCATCAAGGAGGTCGAAGCCCACGGCTTCCAACTCGTCGAAAAACGCGAGCACGTCCCCGGCAGCCAGTGGATGGGCTTCTTCAAACCCCGCCGCTGATCCGCGCGACTTCCAGCAGATCGGCGTAAACCCCATACGCCGTCTGCTCCACTTGCGACCCCACCGAAAACACTCCCACCTGCCCCATCAAATCGGTCTCCAGCACCAGCACACTCCGCCGCCCGTTCCCTCCCGCCAACACGTCGTCCCGCTCCAGCACCTCCGCCCGCACCCGCAACTTCACTCCCTCCCGCCCACGGTGTGCCCGGCTCACCAGCGCCACCCGCTTGCCCTTCGCCTCCAACTCCGCCAACCTCTCCGGCGTCAACCGCGTGATCCCCTTGCGGTCCACCTCGCCCGGCGTCACCCCCGCGTCCATCAAAACATTCGCCAGCGCCGCCGCCTTGCACGCCGAATCCCACCCCTCCACGTCATACCACGGGTCCGCCTCCGCAATCCCCAACCGCCGCGCCTCCGCCACCCCCTCCTCGAAAGGCAAACCCCGCAGCATCGCTCCCAGCACGATCTGCGATGTCGAATTCAACACTCCCGCAATTCCCAGCACCTTCACCCCCGCCAACGTGTGCCGCATTAGATTGAAAACCGGCGTCCCGTCCATCACCACCGCTTCGTGCAGGAACTGCACCCCCCGCGCCGCCGCCTTTTCCCGTAACTCCCGGTACGCGCACGCCACCGGACCCTTGTTCGCCGTCACCACGTGCTTGCCCCGATCCATCGCCGCCCGGATGTGCGAAACCGCCGGCTCGCCGTCCACCGGATTCAGGGTCGTCAACTCCACCACCACCTCGCACGGGCACTCGTCCAGAAATGCCTCCACCGTGCAACCCGTCCCCACAAAGACCGGATCCGGCGGAATGCCCGCCGGATCCATCACATAACCCCTGCGCGTCACTGCGCCCGTCACCACGAACGGATGCTCGCCGCGCTTCTGCTTCAACAGGTGCGCCAGCGCCCGCGCCACGTTGCCATACCCGATCAGCGCCAGCCTCAAAAATCCAGCCCCTCGATCAGAGATTGGACCTGCGCCTCCAGCGCCGCCTTGCGCTTCTGCAACTCCGCCTGCCGGTCCCGCGCCTGCACCATCCGCGTGTCGCCCTTCTGCAGCTCGGCCGCGTAACCCTGCACCCGCTGTTCCTGACCCGCCACCTGCCGCAGCGCGCTCAGATTCTGCCGGATCCGCTCCTGGTCCCGCGTGATCCCTGCCATTTCCGTGTTCAGCGCCTGCGCCTCCGCGTCCACCGCCGCCACCTCGCGCTTCTGCGCCGCAATCGCTTCAAGCTGCTTCCGCGCACTCGCCGACAGAGCCTTGTTCTCCAGGTAGCTGAACAGCGCGTCCGGCGTCAGTGAACTCACCTGCGTCGCCTGCCGCAACTCCCGCTCCTCCACCACCGTCAATGTCTGCCCGCCATTCGCTGGCAGGCTCACGCTGAACCGGTAGTCGCTCGCCGTCGTCTCCGCCGCCGCCGGCGACACCAGCTTCACCCCCGGCGAAAGCGGATGCTCCACCACCAGCGTCTTCGCCCGCGCGTCCACGTTGTTCACCGTGTACACCGTCTTCATCTCCACCGCGCTCCGCGTCGTGATCACCCCGCGCCGCGCCGTGATCTGACGCGTTACCGCCGCGCCCGAATCCAGCTTCGTCGTGATCCGCGTCCCCAGATCCACCGCGTAGCTGATCAGCCGCTTGTCCCCCGCCTTGAATGTCTCCATCAACGCCTCGCCCGCGTACGCCCCCGCCTGCGCCACCGTGATCGGACCGCCGTCCAGCGTCTTGCCCGTGTTGTTCGTCAACTCCGCCGCCGCCCGCGGATTCACGCTCGACCGGTCCGAATACACCAGCAACCGCCGCGCCGTAATCTTCTGCTGCACGAACGGCAACAGCAACGATTCGCCCCGCCGCGCCGACACCGCCGCCCCGAACCTGTACTCAAACAACTCCCCCGCCTCCCGTGCCGCCGCCGAAACCGCCACACTGCTCATCATCGGCGCCGCTGCGGGAGCAACGAATCGACCCGTGCCAACGCCACCCGCACTCCCCACCGCCAACCGCTGCGCCGACTTCGCCCGCCCCTCGTTCGCATCCGCCATCAACTCCGCCACCACCGCCTCCTCCCGCACCGCCCCCGCGTACAACTCCGGCGCCACCCCCTCCTCCTCGCCCAGCGATGCCACCTGCCGCCGCACATACCGAGGCTCGTACAACTGGCTGATGAAGCTCACCGGCTTGCCCGAAACTACCGTCAACTCCACCTTCGACCAATCCTCCCCCGTGTTGTTCTCGACAATCGCCCAACCCTCCAGCATCGCTTCGCCCGTCTCCGGCAGCGTCAGCCGGTAGCTCGACTTCCACACCGGCGCCGGCACCACATACCGCGCCGCCAGCGTCCGCGCCCCCTGTCCCGCCGCGTCGATAAACACCGACCGCTTCTCCGCCGACCGGCTCTGTGTGTATGCCCGCAACACCGCCGCCAGTTGCTCCCGCGCCCGCGCATCCTCCAACTTCAACCCCGAAGCGTTCTCCAGCGCCACAATCTTGATCTCGCCCGAATCCAATAGCAGCGTCAATTCCTGCCGCTGCCCCTGATCCTGTCCCGCCGCCGCCATCCGCCCGCTCAGAATCGTCCCCTTCACCATCGCCCCGCCATAATTCATTTCCACCCGGGCGCCCTTCCACTTGTCCAGCAGCACTGCCAGCGGCTGCCCCGCCTCCAGCCTCAATCCCGCATCCGCCAACTTCTTCTCCAGCGTCTCGTCCAGTTCATACCGGACCTGCGTCACCGCGCCGCCCCCCCGGTCCTCCACCACCAGCGACTTCAGTACGTCGTTCATCTCCTCCGCCCTGAACTCCAGCCGCGCCGACTCCCCCGCCGCCACCGAACCAGCCCTCTCGTAATACGCGACGCCGTTCTTATAAATCACCACCTTCGTCACCGGCAACTCCGCCCCGCTCAGCGTCAACGCCGCCGCCAGCATCACACTCAGAATCTGTTTCATGATTTCTTCGGCTCCTGTCCCCGTTATGCCGTCAAGTGCGGCACCCTTTCAGCATGATATGTTCTAATTTCATGCCCCAAAGCATTCTCCTCGTGGACGACGAGCGCCCTCTGCTCGCTCTCCTCGCCACGTTTCTCCAACGCCGCGGCTATGACGTCGCCCCCTGCGATACCGGCCAGGCAGCCCTCGATCTCTGCCGCGAAAACCCCGGCCGCTTCCAGATTGCCGTTCTCGACCTCAAACTTCCCGACCTCCCCGGCGACGAGGTCCTGATCCGCCTCCTCGAAACTTCCCCTTCCATCCGCGTCCTCATCTCCTCAGGCAGCGCCTGGACCTCCGACCACCTCCCCCCCGAATTCCGGCCCCGCACCGCCTCCATCCTCAAACCATTTATGCCCAAATCCCTCATCGACGCCATGGATACCCTCCTCGCCTAAGCCAGATATTCCTCCAAACGTTCCAGAAAATTCTCTTCCGTATCTGACCACAGAAGCCGCCGCTCCACCGGCAGCGCTCCATCCAGATCCTGCGCCAGATGCAATACACTGCGGATATTCGATTGCACCGGCCGCCACTGATCACTCTCCGGATGTGGCAGGAATATATGCTCCGGCCCCGCCTCCACCAGCAGATGTTCCCCCCGTCCGCTTTCGAAATCCGGCGCGTACATCTCCATCGATACCCGCGCCGGCTTCAATGCCCACTCCTCGTCCCATTGCCACAAATCCCAGTACGCCTCCAATGTAAACGCCACATCGGTGTGCAGGAATTCCCGCGCCAAACCAGCCATTTCCTTCAGGTCAAACTCCCCCGCGAATGCTCTCTCCAATTGCGGCGGTTCACTGAACGACACCGCATTGACCCGCAATATCGCCTCCGGCCGTAACTTCGAGAACGGAAATACCTCCAGCGCCTTCTCGAAATACACCGGCAGCCCCATCGCCTGAAAGCCCTTTAGCCAGAAACTTAGGAACAGCGGATCACCCACGGTGCCGTTCTCCTCCCGGTCCCGCCACTTTCCGCAGCACCACCATCCCCAATGGGGGCAGCGTCAGCGTCACATGCTGATCCTGTGTCTGCATCCGCTCCTGCTTCGTCCATAGCTCCCCAGCGTTCCTCACTCCACTCCCTCCATACGACTCCGAATCACTGTTCAGTACCTCCAGGTATCCACCCGGCTCCGGTACCCCCACGTGATAGTTGTGTCGCACCACCGGCGTGAAATTGCACACCACCACCACGAAATCCCCCCGATCCTTCGCCCGCCGCACGAAACTGATCACTGAATTCTCCACATCGTGGAAATCGATCCACTCAAACCCGCTCCAGTGAAAATCCACTTCGTACAGCGATGGCTCGTGACAGTAAAAGCGGTTCAATTCCTTCACCCACTCCTGCGCCCCGCGATGCATCGGATATTGCAACAAGTCCCAACGCAGCGACCCCTGCCAGTTCCACTCCTCATACTGCCCCAGCTCCGACCCCATGAAGAGCAGTTTCTTCCCCGGATGCGTCCACATATAGCCCAGGAACGCTCGCAAATTCGCGAAACGCCGCCACTCATCTCCCGGCATCTTCCCAATCAACGACGCTTTCCCGTGGACCACCTCGTCATGCGAAATCGGCAGCATGAAGTTCTCCGAAAACGCGTACACCAGGCTGAACGTAATGTGATTGTGGTTGAACTTCCGGTAAATCGGATCGCTCTTGAAGTACGCGAACATGTCGTGCATCCACCCCATGTTCCACTTCATCGTGAATCCCAACCCGCCCGTGTACACCGGACGCGACACCCCCGCGTACGATGTGCTCTCCTCCGCCAGCGTCACCGCCCCCGGCACCTTGTGCACCTCTTCGTTGAACCGCTGCAGGAACCGGATCGCCTCCAGATTGTGATTCCCTCCGTACTCATTGGGAATCCACTCCCCAGGCTCACGCGCGTAATCCAGATACAGCATCGAAGCCACCGCGTCCACCCGCAACCCGTCAATGTGATACTCCTTCAGCCAGAACAGCGCGTTCGAAATCAGAAAATTCCGCACTTCGTTCCGCCCGAAGTTGAACACCAGCGTCCCCCACTCCTTGTGTTCCCCCTTCCGCGGATCCTCGTGCTCGTAGCACGCCGTCCCGTCAAACCGTGCCAGCCCGTGCGCATCTTTCGGAAAATGCGCCGGCACCCAGTCAATAATCACTCCCAGGTCGTGCCGGTGGCACTGATCCACGAAATAGCGGAAATCATCCGGCGTCCCGAATCGCGACGTCGGCGCATAGAACCCCACCACCTGATACCCCCACGATCCCGAATACGGATGCTCCATCGGCGGCATCAACTCCAGATGCGTGAACCCGAGATTCTTTACGTACGGAATCAGCCGCTCCGCCATCTCCCGGTACGTCAACGCCTTCCCGTCCGGCGTCTTCATCCAGCTTTCCAGGTGCACTTCATACACCGATACCGGCCGCTCCAGCCACTCTGTCCGCCCCCGCCGCTCCATCCATTCCCCGTCCCCCCAACCGTAGTGCCCCAGATCGTGCACGATCGACCCCTGCTTCGGCGGCACCTCCGACGCAAAACCATACGGATCACACTTCAACCCATGCACCCCAAAGATCTGAGACCGCACGAAGTACTTGTAAATGTGCCCCTCGCGCGCCTCCGGCACGAAGATCTCCCACACCCCCCCGTCCCGCTTCCGCATCGGGTGCCGCCGCGCATCCCACTGATTGAAATCCCCCGTGACACTCACCATCTCCGCGTGCGGCGCCCACACCGCGAAGCGGACCCCCTTCACCCCCTCCCACTCCACCACGTGCGCCCCCATCCACCGCCACGCCTCGTAATTCGTTCCCTCCGCGTGCAAATGCAGGTCAAACGCCGTCAACATCGGCGCAAACCGGTACGGATCCTCGATCTCCTCGACCTCCCCGTCCCACCGCGTCACCCGCAACCTGTACCGCTCCGGCAACCGCTCCCCCTTCAACCGCCAGAATCCCTCCGCGTGGACCCGTTCCATCGCCCGTTCCACGCCGCCGCCCTCCACCAGTTCCACCTCCGCCGCATGCGGCAGGAACGCCCGCACCACGGCCCCTTCCTCCGCGTCCAGATGCGGTCCCAGGTGCGCGAACGGGTCGCCGTGGTATCCGCCTACAATCGCTTCCAGGTCTGCCGGGGTCATGCCGCTATTATGGCAACAATGGAAGATTTTCTCCGCTCTCTGCCCAAAGCCGAACTCCACCTCCACCTCGAAGGCTCCATCTCTCCGGACACTATCCTGGAACTCGAACCCTCCGTCACCCGCGAAGAAGTCCTCGCCCGCTACCGCTACGACACCTTCCCCGGCTTCCTTGACGCCTACAAATGGGTCAACCATTTCCTCCGCACTCCCGCCGA
>DNFG01000437.1:0-7741 GCA_003487005.1 Bryobacterales bacterium | reverse complement strand
CTCGTCACCCGCCGCCTCCTCCATGCCCTCGCCGGCCAGGGCGTCCTCTACGCCGAAATCAACCTCAGCATCGGCGTCCTCCTCTGGCGCAACCAGCCCTTTCACCCCATCTTCGACGCCATCGAAGCCGCCGCCGCCGAAGGGCCCATCCCTGTTCGCTTTATCTTCGATGCCGTCCGCCAGTTCGGCCTCGAACCCGCCTCAAAGGTCGCCCGCCTCGCCGCCCAATGCCGCCACCGCGGCGTCATCGGCTTCGGCATCGGGGGCGACGAGACCCGCGGTCCCGCCGAAATCTTTCACGATATCTTCGCCTTCGCCCGCGACGCCGGCCTCCACATCCTCCCCCACGCCGGTGAAGCCGACGGCCCCAAATCCATCTGGGCCGCCCTCGAAGGCGGCGCCGCCCGCATCGGCCACGGCATCCGCGCCATCGACGACCCCCTCCTCGTTCAGCACCTCCGTGACCACCAGATCCCCCTCGACATCTCCATCTCCTCCAACATCTGCACCGGCGTCGTCGACCGCCTCGAAAATCACCCCGTCCGCCGCCTTTTCGACGCCGGCGTCCCCATCACCCTCAATACCGACGATCCCCCCATGTTCCACACCACCCTCCTCGACGAATACCAACTCGCCCACACCCACTTCGGCTTCTCCCGCGAGGAACTCCGCCAACTCGCCCGGAACTCCCTCAATTTCGCCCTCGACTACCGCCCCGCCGCCTGATCCCGCCGCAACTCCAGATACACGCTGTCACACCACTCCCCGCCCACCAGCCACGTCCGCGCCGCCTCACCCGTCCGCACGAATCCCACCCGCGTCAGCACCCCCAGCGACCCCGCATTTCGCGGATCCACGTCCGCGAACAGCCGTTCCATCCCCCACTCCTCGAACGCCCGCCGCGCTACCTCCTCCAACGCACGCCGCATCAATCCCCGCCCCCAGTAGCGGCGCAGCAGAAAGAACCCCACCTCATCATCTCCATACACCGCCACCCGCCCTGCTACTGCTCCTTCGCACTCGATCACAAATTCCCGCGCGCCCCCCTCCAACCCCGCCCGCAGGAACGCCTCCGTCTCCCCCAGCGTCCCGTGTGGCGGCGTCGACCAGTACCTCATCACCTCCGCGTCCGCCATCCCCTCATGCAGCGCCGCCGCATCCTCCAGCCGCAGCGGCCTTAATCGCCAATCGCTCACCGCTGCACCGGATGCCGCGTCTCCATCAACGCATACAGCGCAATCACCCCAAAACACGCGAGCGGCACCAGATACGACAGATTGATATTCCCCGTCCCGTCCGAAACCTGCCCCTGCACCGCCGTAATCACCGCCCCACCCAGAATCGCCATGATCAGCCCCGAGCCTCCGATCTTCGTGTCCGGCCCCAATCCGCGCACCGCCAGCCCGTAAATCGTCGGGAACATCAACGACATGCACCCCGATATCCCCACCAGCGCGTACACCCCCACAATCCCTCCCGCCCAGATCACCCCCGCCGTGCATGCCATCGCCAGCACCGCCAGCGTCATCAGGATCTTTCCCGGCGCATACACGCTCATCAACCCCGTGCAAATGAAACGCGATGCCGCGAACAGGACCAGCGCCGCGATGTAATAGTTCGATGACTGCTCCTCATTCAGATTCAGCTCCTTCATCACGTAGCGGATCGTGAACGACCAGACCCCGATCTGCGCCCCCACATAGAAGAACTGCGCCACCACCCCCGTCATATACCGTGGGTTCCTCACCAGCCGCCCCAGCGTCGCCCCCAGGTTCAGCTTTGTCTCCTCCCCGTTGCCCTGATCCGAGGAGTTCGGCATCCGGCAGAACCAGATCAGCCCTCCAATCACCAGCATCCCCACCGCCACCACGACATACGGCCCCATCACCGCCTCCAGTTCTCCCATCTGAATCCTCTCCAGCTCCGCCGCCGGCAACGCCGCCCGCTGCTCCGCCGACAACTCCCGCAACTCCGACAGAATCCAGATTTTGCTGATCACCACCCCCATGATCGAGCCGATCGGATTGAACGACTGCGCCAGGTTCAGCCGCTGCGTCCCCGTCGCCTCCGGCCCCAGAACAATGATATAGGGGTTCGCGCTCGTCTCCAGAATCGACAATCCCCCCGCCAGAATGTACAAAGCCGCCAGAAAATGCCAGTACACCATCGTCTGGCTCGCCGGATAAAACAGCAGCCCCCCGACGCTGAATAGCGACAACCCTAACAGAACTCCCGCCTTGTACGAGAACTTCTTGATGAAGATCGCCGCCGGCAACGCGAAGCAGAAGTAGGACCCGTAAAACGCAATCTGAATCAGCGATGTCTGGAAGTCCGACATGCTCTGGATTCGCTTGAACGCCGCCAGCAGCGTGTCTGTCATGTTGTTCGCCAAACCCCACCACGCGAAGCAACTCGTCAGCAGGATAAACGGCCAGAGAATCCCCGGCGGCAACAGGCGCCCATTCGTCTGCGTCATAAAGTGAACTCAACTCCCTCTTTCATCGCTCCACCAGACCGAATCCGCCATCATACTCCCATCTCCACCTCGCCCGCCCCCCTCGCTTACGATGGAATGGTGCCCTCCGATCCCCTCAGCCCGGTCATGCTCATCACTGCCGTGCTCCTGCTCGCCGCGCTGGGGGCTTCCAAACTCTCTTACCGCCTTGGTGTTCCCGGTCTTCTCCTCTTCATCGCCATCGGGATGCTCGCCGGTTCCGACGGGCCCGGAGGCATCTGGTTTGACGACGCCCGCCTCTCCCAATCCGTCGGCGTCATCGCCCTCGCCTTCATCCTCTTCTCCGGCGGACTCGAAACCGACCGGCGCGCCATCCGCCCCGTCCTCTGGCAAGGCCTCAGCCTCTCCACCCTCGGCGTTGCCTTCACCGCCCTCCTGATCGGCACGTTCGCCCACTTCATCCTCAAGACCACCTGGCTGGAAGGTCTCCTGCTTGGCGCCATTGTCAGTTCCACCGATGCCGCCGCCGTCTTCTCCATCCTCCGCTCCAAGTCCGTCAGCATGAAGGGCCGTACCCAGCCCCTCCTCGAACTCGAATCCGGCAGCAACGACCCCATGGCCGTCCTCCTCACCGTCGGACTGATCGAAGCCATCTCCCAGCCCGATACCGGGCCCGTCCGCCTCCTCGCCATCCTCGTCCTCCAGCTCGCCGTCGGCGCTGTCGCCGGCTACGCCGCCGGACGTGCCGCCCTCTGGACCCTCAACCGCTTCAAACTCGAAAGCGACGGCCTCTACCCCGCCTTTACCATCGCGGTCGTCCTGCTCACTTACAGCGGCGCCTCTCTCCTCCAGGGCAACGGCTTCCTCGCCGTTTACCTCGCCGGCATCCTCCTCGGTAATGGCGATTTCCTCCACAAGCGCTCCCTCGTCCGCTTCCACGACGCCCTCGCCTGGCTCATGCAGATCGCCATGTTCCTCGTCCTCGGCCTCCTCGTCTTCCCCTCACAATTGCCGCCCGTCGCCCTTCCCGGCCTCCTGCTCGCCCTCTTTCTCATCTTCATCGCCCGCCCCGCCGCCGTCTTTGCTGCCCTTGCCTTCGCTCAGATCCGCTTCCGGCAGAAGGCTCTCGTCGGCTGGGTTGGCCTCCGCGGCGCCGTCCCCATCATCCTCGCCACCTTCCCCCTCCTCGCCGGCCTCCCCGCCGCCGGTCTCTTCTTCAACCTTGTCTTCTTTATCGTCTTGACCTCCGTCCTCCTCCAGGGCACCACCATCCCCCTCGTCACCCGCCTCCTCAAACTCGAAGCCCCGCTCCCCACCCGCAAGCAGTACCCCCTCGAATTCGTCCCCACCACCCGCACCACCAGCCGCATGTTTGAACTCGAACTCCCCCCGGACTCCCCCGCCGCCTCCCTCCGCATCCTCGACCTCAACCTCCCCAAGACCGCCCTCGTTGTCCTCATTGGCCGCGGCGACACCTTCCTCGCTCCCCGTGGCGATACCCGCCTCGAACCCGGCGACGCCCTCACCATCCTCGCCGAAACCGCCGATCAACCCGCCCTCTGCGCCGTCCTCGGTCTCTCCCCGGAAGACTTCGGCGAGTAAGCCACCCCTCCAATCCTCCCCCCGGACGCAAAGACAGCCGGTGCGGCTCCTCCGATCGCACCGGCTGCTCTGACGGCGAATCTCCGCCCTCCTGACTCTTAAGCGCGTTCCGGCCCCAAATCCTCTCACCCGAGCGCGGAAAAATCACACTTTCTGCGGCATCTCCACCCCCTCCGGCTCCAACCCCAACTTCGCCAGAACCACATACACCACGAACCCCGTGAAGAAGCTGTACAGCACCGCCGGCTGCCCGTACGTCTTCACCGCCTCCGATACAGGCAGGAAGGGCAGAATGCCCACCACGAAACCCGCCGCCCACGCCCCGTACCCCGCCCAGTTGATCCCCTTTCGCGGTCCCGCCCACTTCTTCCCGCTCAGCCAGTAATCCGCCGCCATCGCTCCGCAAATCGGCCCGAACGACGCCCCCACGATCGTGAAAAACTCCACCAGATTCTCCGCCACCCCCGTCACCGCCAGAATGATCGCGATCACCGCCGCCGTCATCGTCGAACTCAGCCGCGGCACCTTCGGAATCATCGTCGAAAAAGAATTGCTCGCGATGAACGCGCAGAAACACGCCGAAGGTATCGACGCCAGCGTGAACAGCAGGAACATCGCCGATGCCAGTCCGCCCCCGGCCGTCGCCACCACCTCGTCATACTGGAATCCCTGAATCGACGGGTACAGCACCCGCGCCCCAGCCACCGACACCAGCGCCAATCCCGCCGCCAGAGTGATCGAGACCGTGATCCCCACGAATCCCCCCCACCGCACGTCCCCCGCGTGCCGGTTGTTCACCCCAAAATCCGCCCCCGCCGCCCCCGCCGTCGAGAAGAACCCGATGACCATCTGCAGCATGAACGTGAACGCGATGAAACTGTTCGGCTCCGAAGGCACATGCTGCGGAATCCCCGGTGCCACCCGGTAGAAGATGTAGATCAACATGATCAGCGGAATGAAGTTCAGAAACGTCGCTACCTTCGCGACATACCCGATCCCCTTCACCCCGATGTAGGCCATCGTCAACCCCCACGCGAACCCTGCGATCACGAATGGCATCGTGTTCGGCCCCGCGGAGGACCCCGCCGCGTTCAGCATGAACCGGGTCGCGAAATACGTCCCCACCGCGAACCACCCCACCTGCAGCAGGCCCATCAATAACCCCGGCATCGCGTACCCGCCCCGCGTCCCGAACGTCGACGACCCCACCACGTACAAAGAAAACCCCGACTTCATCCCCATCATCGCCGGCGCATAGTAGAACAGCGCCCAACTCAACAATCCCGCCGTGAAAATCGCAAACAGACACAGTGGCAGCGATCCCCGCGTGATCGTTCCCACCGCGATCATGTTGTAGAAGGCGATCCAGAAATGGACCCCCGCGTAACTCGGACCCGTGTTCGTCCACCACGGCGCACGGTTCGACGCCGGATTCGGCAAGGCTTTGGCGATGTATTCAGGCAGCATGGCTTGCGGGGAAGCCTATCACAGCCGCCACCCCCAATGCCGCCCCGCTAATAGATGAAGCCGAACCCGAACTCCATCAGGTTTGCCTCGGGAGCGGCGAAGGGCGACCGGTTCCAGCGGAACTGGTAATTCGCCTTGAAGACGAGATTGCGCTTCGGCAGGTAATTCACACCCGTCGTCACGATCCGCAGGTCGCCCTCATTCGCCCGGAAAGGCTGCAGTGCGCCCGCCACCCGCGCATGCGTATTCAGGCGCTCAAATCGAGCGAACAGCGGCAACTTGCCGTTCCGGAAGGCATACGACGGCTCCACGTACATTCCGTTCGTCCGCGCGCCCAGCGTCCTTCCCGTCAATTCGTACAGCCCCTCCGTGTTCCTCAATCCGCCCATCGACGCTACCCCCACCACCGATGCCCGCCCCGGGGCATACCGGAAATGCACCGCCCCCAGACTCGTCGTGGCTCGCACCCGCTCCACTGCGTCCGGCGCTTCCGCGCCCGATTGCCCATAGTACCCCGAGAGCCCCAATTGCAGGTGCTCTCCGCTCGACCAGCCCAACTGCCCGTGCGCCGCCGCGTCCTTCGGCAATCCGTGATGAATCTGCCGCCCCTGACGCAGCCACGAACCCGGCTGAAACTCCGCCGCGTCCAGTCCACCCACTACCCCAAGCGACCACGTGAGGCTCTCCGTCCGCGGCACCGCCCCAAAGCCCATCACCCCCAAACTGATCCACGACGACGGAATGATCAGCCGCTCCACCTCCGGCCGGTTCACCGACCGGAACATCACCGGCTCATCGTTATTGTTGATGTACCCCATTGGCAGCGGATAAAACCCAAAGCGCAGATTGAAATTGCGATGGATCAGATAATCCAGCATCGCCTCGATCACAATATCTCGCCCATACTCCTGTGTCCCGTCATGCAGGAACTCACCCAGAAACTCAAAATTGAAGATCAGGTTCGGCTTGATTTTGTAACCAAGAAACGTCGAAAAACGATAGAGATTGGTGTAATAGAGCTCCAGGTCGCCACCGCCCGCACTCTGATCCTCCGAGGCCTTGACCGCATTCACCTCGCCGTAGCCGCTGATCGAGTAGCGTTTGTCCGAGAAGTAGATCTTCGAGGCCGCGTACGCCAGCCCCGGATGCTGCTTGTACTTCAACTCCTCCACCACTTTCGACTCCCGCCCCGCGGGTGGCGATGTTGAATGCGATTCCTCGGGTTCTTGCGCCAGCGCCAACCCGCCCAGCCCGGCCAGCAGCGCCAGGACTGCCATTCGAATCTTCACTTTTTCATTCTATCAACTCGCCTCCTCGGCCCCCCTACTCCGCCCCCAGCAGCCTCCGTCGCACCTCCGCCCTCATCCTCTGCTGCCGCTCCTGCCGGTACAGGTACATCACCCACGCCAGGAAAGCCATTAACCCCACGGCCAGCGTCTCCAACAATCCCCAATCCTCCATCCATCCTGATATCAACTCAACACTCCTCAACCCTTCTAAGCGCTACTCTGAAGGAAAAGGAGTCATGCCGCCGCCCCTGTTTTTTGCCTCAGTGCGCGCCTCAGCAAAATCCCTGAAGCTTCCGCCCCCCGCGTGCGTCTTGTCTGTTTGGTGAACTCCACGATGACCCGTCTCCTCTCCCTCTCCCTCGCCGCCCTCCTCCTGCTCCCCCTTGCCTCCTGCCGCCGCGAACCCGAATTCGCCCGCGTCGATGCCGCCCTCGCCCCCCTCATCCCCGAAGACGCCCTCGCCATCGCCTGCATCCGCCTCGACCGCATCAAGAAAACCCCCTTCCACAAGCAGTTCATCGAGCCCCGCAAACTCCCCCAACTCGAGCGCTTCGCCGAACAGACCGGCCTCGACGTCCGCAAGGACATCTGGGAACTCCTCCTCGTCCTCCAGAAGGACGGCGCCCCCTTCGTCCTCATTCGCGGTAAATTCGGCGGTTCCTTCGGCCTCGAACCCGAATTCAAACAACCCGGCCTCCAGCGCATGAGCTACAAGGGCTACTACATCGTCTACGGCGATGGTCCCGGCGTCCTGTTCATGAATACCGGCGCCGCCGCCGCCGGACAGATCGAGGACCTCAAGAAAATCGTCGACCGCCGCGACCAGCCCGGCTGGAAATCCAATCAGCCCCTCCTCGACCTCGTCGCCACCCTCCCCGGCACCACCCCCATCTGGATGGCCGCCACCCACGCCGGCCAACTCCTCCCC
>DNFG01000241.1:2679-2827 GCA_003487005.1 Bryobacterales bacterium | reverse complement strand
GTCCGCCACATTGAACGCCAGATGGTGAAAACCCTCACCGAATTTCCCCAGATAATCGTGATAGGCCGACGGCCCCTTTAACGGCTGAATCCACTCAAACGGCACTGGCCCGTGCCGCTGCCAGCCCAACCGCATTCCAAACACGCCC
>DNFG01000241.1:0-2400 GCA_003487005.1 Bryobacterales bacterium | reverse complement strand
CTCGCCGCTCCGGCGGTCCCGGGTCCATCTCGTAATCCGGTGCCACCACCAGTCCCAGCGTGTACTTCCCGCGTTCCGCCGTGTCCATGAACGCGCACTCCACCGTCGCCTCGCCGGCCTGGAAGCAATGAACGCAAACTGCGTCACTCGCCGCTCCGGCGGTCCCGGGTCCATCTCGTAATCCGGTGCCACCACCAGTCCCAGCGTGTACTTCCCGCGTTCCGCCGTGTCCATGAACGCGCACTCCACCGTCGCCTCGCCGGCCGAAAACACCCCCGCCAGCCTCGGCTTCACCCCCGCCGCCCCCAGGCGCGCCACCTCCGCCTTCAGCGCCTCCGGCGTCGGCACATTGTGCATCAACCCCATGATCCCCGGCCCCCGGTGCCGTTCCAGATACTCCGCGAACAGCCCCCGCCCTCCCAACGGCTGAATCCAGTCGATGACCAGTGACCCGAAGTACGCCACCGTCACCTGCACCTTCTCCCCCGCCAGGTCCGCCGCCGGGTAGGTCGTCAGAACCCGTGCCCCCAACTTCGCCCACGCCGCCGCGGTCGCCCGCGTGTCCGGCGTCACCCACGTCACCCGGTGCACCTTTTTGTAAAACCCCGGCCATCCCTCTTGCCCCAACAGCGCCGCCGCCGGCATCGTCAAGAACGTTCGTCTCTGCATGCCGCCATCATACGCCCCCCCAAATCGCCCCTCAACTCGAATATGATTTGATCGTCCCGGTTTTCACCCGCCGGACGCCCGAAAGGACCATCATGCCCCAATCCATGACCTTCGCCCTCATCGTCGGCAATCGCGGCTTTTTCCCCGATCACCTCGCCCAGTCCGGACGTGAAGAAATGATCCGCGTCCTCGAATCCGCCGGCCACAACGTCGTCGCCGTCTCCCCCGAACAGACCAAGTACGGCGCCATCGAATCCCGCGCCGAAGCCCGCCTCTGCGCCGATCTTTTCTCCAAAAACCGTGACAAAATCGACGGCGTCATCGTCACCCTCCCCAACTTCGGCGATGAACGCGCCGTCGCCGAAGTCCTCAAAACCGCCGCCCTCAACGTCCCTGTCCTCATTCAGGCCACCCCCGACGACGCCTCCCGAATGACCATCGCCGACCGCCGCGACTCCTTCTGCGGCAAAATGAGCGTCTGCAACAACCTCCAGCAGGTCGGCGTCGCCTATTCGCTCACCGCCCGCCACACCGTCAAGCCCGACAGCGACCTGTTCCGCCAGGACCTCGCCTGGTTCGCCGCCGTCTGCCGCGTCGCCAACGGTCTCCGCAAGACCCGCGTCGGCGCCATCGGCGCCCGCCCGGCGGCCTTCAATACCGTCCGTTACTCGGAAAAAATGCTCGCCGCCTCCGGCATCGATGTCGAAACCGTCGACCTCAGCGAAATCCTCGGCCGCGTCGCCCGCATGTCCGACTCCGACGCCCAGCCCAAACTCGACCAGATCAACAGCTACGTCTCCACCCAGAACGTCCCCGCCGAATCGCTGCTCAAAATGGCCAAACTTGGCCTGGTTATCGAGCAATGGATGGCCGAAACCCACTGCACCGTCTCCGCCGTGCAATGCTGGACCGCCCTCGAGGAGTACTTCGGCGTCGTCCCCTGCACCATCATGTCCATGATGAGTGACCGCCTCCTGCCCTCCGCCTGCGAAGTCGATGTCTGCGGCGTCGTCGCCATGCACGCCCTCGCCCTCGCCTCCGAAACCCCTTCCGCCCTGCTCGACTGGAACAACAATTATGGGAACGAACCCAACAAAGCCGTTTGTTTTCACTGTTCCAACCTACCCAAACACTTCTTCACCGAAGCCAGGATGGACTTCCAGGAAATCATCGCCGGATCGGTCGGAAAGCTCAATACCTTCGGCACCATGGCCGGTCGCGTCAAGCCCGGTCCGATGACCTACCTGCGCATCTCCACCGACGACGGCTACGGCGCCATTCGCGGCTACATCGGCGAAGGCGAATTCACCGATGACCCCCTCGATACCTTCGGCGGCGCCGGCGTCGTCCACATCCCCGATCTCCAGGAACTCCTCCACTACATCTGCGAGAACGGCTTCGAGCACCACGTCGCCGCCAACCTCAGCGCCTGCGCCGGACCCGTCGAAGAAGCGCTCACCAAATATCTGGGATGGGAAATCGCCCGTCACGACTAGATGAAGGCCCAAATCCTGCTTCTGGCAGCGGCGATCCCCCTCACCGCTGCCGATTTCCATCTCGACTGCGCCTCGGGCGATGACACCGCCAACGGTTCGTCGCCCGCGACGGCCTGGAAAACCACCGCCCGCGCCTCCCGCCACACCTTCGGCCCCGGCGACCGCCTCCTGCTCAACCGCGGCATCACCAGCTCGGAAGAGCGTCGGGTAGGGGAAGAGGGTAGATCTAGGCGGG
>DNFG01000360.1 GCA_003487005.1 Bryobacterales bacterium | reverse complement strand
TTCCTTTTTTTTTTTTTTTAAAGACCGCGCCCCCCCCGGACTTCCCCCCCTTCCCCCCCCCCGCCTCTTTCCCTCCCCCGGGCTTCCCGCCCCCGCCGGTGCCCCCGCCCGCATCCGCGGCCGCCTCGTCCATCCCGAAGGCCAACCGCCCATCCTTGAGACCGCCGATGGCCGCCGCTTCCGCCTCGAAGCCGACCCCGAGTCCCTCGCCGTCCTCCACGATGAACGCGTCCGCCCCGAACTCTTCGAAGCCGCCGGCCAACCCGTTCCCCCGGATGCTTTCCGCCTCGACCCCATTTACCGCAAAGCCATGTTCGTCGTCCGCGATGGCAAACCCCTCGTCATCACCTACTGGTGCGAGGTCTGCGCCATCCGCACCTATTCGCCCGGCAGATGCCAGTGCTGCCAGGACGAAACGGCCTTCGACCCCCGCGACCCTGCCCTCGAAGACCAGGCCCGCTAACCCCCGTGAGTGTGGAACAATGACGAAGCATGAAAGCCCTTCCCGGCCTCGCCGCGCTGCTGATCTCCGCCATGCCCTCCCCCGCTGAACAGAAGATGATCGATAACATCCCCGTCCACGTCCTCCGCGACTCCGCGCGCCAGATCGAAGTCCACATCGCCCCTTCCCTCGGCCTCAACAGCTACAGCATGACCGTGAAGGGCAAGCCGGTCTTCTGGTCCCCCTACAAGTCCCTCGGCGAGTTCGCCGCCAAACCCACGTTCCTGGGCAACCCCCTCCTCTGGCCCTGGGCCAACCGCATCGACGGCCTTTATTACTCCTTCGGCGGCCGCAAATACACCCTCAATCCCGATCTTGGCAACGTCCGCCCCGGGCCCAACAACACCCCCATCCACGGACTCCTCCAGTACGAAAAGCGCTGGCAGATCGTCCGCGGTGACGACACCCGCCTCCGCGCCCGCCTCGAATTCTGGCGCTACCCCGAGTTGATGGCCCAGTTCCCCTTCGCCCACACCATCGAAATCGAATACCGCCTCCAGGACGGCGCCCTCGAGGTCGAAACCTTCATCCGTAACGAATCCCGCGAAACCATGCCCGTCTCGCTCGGCTTCCACCCCTACTTCCAGGTCAACGACGCCCCCCAGGACGAATGGCGCGTCACCCTCGCCGCAAAGCAGCGCTTTTCCCTCTCCGATCGCCTCATTCCCACCGGTGAAGTCACCCCCAACCCCCATTCGAACCCCTTCCGCCTCGGCGATGTCGTCCTCGATGACGTCTTTGGCGGACTCGTCCGCGACCCTGACGGCTTCGCCCGCTTCCGCGTCCAGGGCAGAAGCGAATCCGTCACCGTCGAATATGGCCCCGGCTATGATGTCGCGGTCGTCTACTCGCCCAAGGGCCGCGGCTTCATCTGCTTCGAGCCCATGACCGCGATTACCAACGCCTTCAACGCCGCCCACGCCGGCTGGTACCACGGCCTCCCTTCCCTCCCCGCCAGGCAGGAATGGAAAGCCCTGTTCCGCGTCGTGCCCGCCGGCTTCTAGTCCAAAGCGAAGAGGCCGGCCCACCCGGGACCGGCCTCTCGTTCCAAACCAATCAACGGATTTACGGCTTCGGCGCCGCAGGCTTCGCCGGTGCGGGCTTCGCCGCCGCCGGAGCCGTGGCCGCCCCGCCGTGCTTCTTGTCGTAAAGCTGCACGATATCCACCGTGATGTCGATCCCCGTCGCCGCCCACAACACCGGGCTCGCCTGGCTCGACACGTCCAGCACCACCGAGTAGTTATTCGCCTTCGCGTACTCGTCAATGATCTGGATCATCCGCTGGCCGATCTCGCCTACCAGCTTCTGCTCTTCCTGCTGCAATTCCTGCTGGAAATCCTCGCTGTCCCACTGCAGCCGCTTCGTCCGGTCGTCGATATCCCGCGACAGCTTCTCCCGAGCTTCCGCCGAGATCGCATTCGCCGTCTTCTGCAACTGCTCGCGCAACTTCTGCGTCTCGGCGCCCGCCGCCTCGATCTGTTTCGACCGGGGCTCGAACTTCACCCGGATCTGTTCGCGCGCCTTTTCGCCGTCTTTCGTCGCCAGAATTGCGTTCTGGATGTTGATAATGGCGACCTTGGTCGGGGCCTGCTGCGCGCGCGCCGCCGGAGCGGCCAGCACCAGCAGGGCCGCCGCGATCCCCAGGGACTGAATCATGATCTTCACTGTGCGTTGACTCCTCAAACTATTTGATGCTAGCACGCCGCCACACTGTTTCCCGCGGCTAGAACGTGCGGCTGATCGTAAACCGGAACATGCTCCGGCGCTCGAACCACGAACTCGGCCGCGCAAACTGCTGCGCCGCCCGCAGCATGGTCGCCTGATTCGGGAACAGCGACGGGTCCGCCGCCAGCGGCGGCTGGAAGAAATCGCGCACAATCGTCGGATTGTACGCCCAGTACAGCCGGAACGGCGCATTCACCACCGGCATCATGATCTGCAATTCCAGACCCGTCGATGTCCGGATCTGCTGCGTCGCCCGGATCACCTGCGACTGATTCTCAAACGCCGCACCCGGATGGTTGAAGTTCAGCTCCGCCACCCGCCCCGGGTTCAGCCGCAACTGATTCGGCAGGCTGATCCGGTTCGTCCCGGCATCGAAGAACCCTGCCAGCACCACCGGGCCCACAATCGGAATCCGGTACTCAAAGTTCGCCAGACCCTGCGTATCGCCGCCCGTCGGAATGAACTGGTAAATCGGAATCCGCTGCGTCGCAATCACGTTCTGCCGTTCACCATCGATGATCACCGGCTGCAACCGCGCCGATCCATCATCGTTCAGTACTTCAGTCACACCTTCGCTCGGAATATAGACCGCAGGCAGAATCGACCAGATCTCGAACCCACGCACGTCGTTTTCACCGCCCATGAACACCCGGTTGAACGGCGGCGCCGTCCGTCCTCCATAGCCCGCGATCATCCGCCCCAGCAAGCGCATGCCAATCACATGGCCGCGCTTCAGACCCGGCCGGAAATAGGTGAACGACAACGTCGGCTCGATCGTGTTCACGTTCCCGCCCAGCGGCCCGCCCGCCACCGACACCGAAGCAAAGATGCTCTTGCCGCGCGACGGCGTGATCGGATGGTCGATCGTGTTGTACTGATACGAAGGAACCACGCGGCTCGTGATGATGCCCGTCAACTGGTTCGGCCCATCGAAGTTCAGGAAGTTCGAGAACTGGAACTGATCGTTCGTCGCCGAATTCAGGGTCCGGACATTCTGCCGGTCAATGCCGTACGTCAGGCTGATCCTCGCGAACGACCTCCGCAGCGGATAGCTCCAGAACACCGTCGCGCCCACGCCGTTCGTCACGTAGTTCAGCAAATTCTCCCGGCCCAGCGATTCATACAGCGGAATCAGGTTGCGGCCCGAAAACAGCGAAACCTCACGCGCCTGATCGAAGTTGAACCGCTGCGTGTACACCGTGAACCCAAGCTGCATCGGCCGGTCCAGGAAGTACGGCTCCGTGAACCCGAACGTCACGTTGCGCACGCGATCGCCCAACTGCGCGTCCAGCGACAGCGTCTCGCCCAGGCCCAGGAAGTTGTTCGTCGCGTAGCCAAATCCAATGAACGAACCCGCGATGCCCGACACGCCGCCGTTCAGGCTCACTGAATTGCGCCCGCGCTCCTTCACTTTCAACGTGATGTCGATCGTATTGTTCCGCGTGTCGCGCGTCATCTGCGCGGCTTCTTCTTCCTTCAGCGCCTCGAAATACCCAAGCTGGTTCAGGCGCAGAATCGACAACTCCCACAACCGCGTGTTGTACACATCCCCTTCATCCAGCAGCAACTCGCGCCGGATCACCTTGTCGCGCGTCGTGTTGTTGCCTTCAAAATCAATGCGCCGGACGAAAAACCGCTCGCCTTCGTCGATATTCAGCGTCAGGTCGATCGTGCCATCCGGGCGAGGGTCGAAATCCGGCTCCGCCACGGCATCGATGAAGCCGAAATTCCCATAGAGTTTGCTCAACTCCTGCAAGCCCTTGCCCAGCTTCTCGGTCGAGAAGATGTCGCCCGTGTCCATCTTGAACAACCCCGGCGCGAACACGTCCAGCGTCTTGAACTGCTTCACTCCCGTGAAGTTGATCTTGCCCAGCCGGTACAGCCGCCCCTCTTCCATCGTCACCGTGATATCGGCCTTCTTGCCCGGCTTCGTCTTCTTCCAGATCATCGGCGGGAACCACCAGATCCGCCCCGGCGGCGTATCCCGCATCGTCACCGTGTGCTCCGTCGCCCGCGCCAGAAAGTACCCGCGCTGCGAATAGAACATCCGGATCCGGTCCTTATCTTCCTCGAGTTTCGTCGAGTCGAACGTCTTCGAGAACAGGCTCTCCAGGAAAATCGACTTGGGAATCCCGATCGGCCGCGAGTTCGCCATCGCCCGGCGCACCGCCCGGTCCCCGAACGCCTTGTTGCCCAGGATCTCGATCTTGCCCACCTTGACCTTCGCACCTTCGTCCACGCGCAGGTTTACTTCCACCGACGACGGCGGAATCTGCCGCACTTCCGGCGTCACCGTCGCAAACTGCCGCCCGCGCTCCGCCAGAAACTCCTTCAGCACCACCGCCGCGCGCTGCACCCGCGCCTGCTCGTACT
>DNFG01000436.1 GCA_003487005.1 Bryobacterales bacterium | reverse complement strand
CACACCACCCACACACCACCCCCCCCGCCCCCCCCCGCCCGCCCCCCCCCCCCCCCCCCGCCCCGCCCGCGCCCCCTTTTCCCCTCCCCCCCCCCCCCCCCCCCCCGCCCGACCCGGCCCCTGCCGGTCCCGGCGAGTTCACCCGCATGATGCAGGGCCCTCCCGGCGTCGAACGCAGGCCCGCCGCGCCCGCGCCCGTCCAGACACCAGCCTCGGGCTACGCGCCCCCGCCGGGCTCCGTCCCTCTCCCGCTCGCCCCCAAGCAGAAGACCTGGGTCATGCCCCTCGTCATCGTCCTCTCGGTGGTCGTCATCACCCTGATCATCGTCGTCGTGATTCTGCTCACCAGTAAATAGACAAAGGGCGGACGGCGCCACTCCCCGCGGCGCCGCCCGCCCTTCGCTCGCTCTCTCCCGCCTTTAACCCGGCAGCAAAATAATCAATTCCAATTGCGGTTCGGGAAAATCACCCGGCACATACGCCGCGATATTCCGCGACCGCACAATCGCCTCCCACGCCAGCCCCGCCTGACTCAAACTGAAATATTGATGATTCAACCGCAGCGGGATTGAACTCGGCGGCGATACCTGATGCGTCAGCGGCACCCCCGGCAGCGCCTGCTTCACCAGGTGTTCGATATGATTCGCCGAACAGACTTTGATTAAATGCGGTCCCTTGCCGATCAAATCGGCCTCGTCCGCCTGCGCCGTCACCGCCAGGAACATCCGCGTCCCCTTCAGATACTTGTCGTCGTCCAGCGACGCCCCGTAGATCGACGGCCTCACCAGCTTCAGCGGCAGCGAAATGAAGTTGCTCGGCACCACCGTCTCCAGCAGGTGCACCAGCTTCTTTTCCAGCTCCGCGAAACACTCTCCCAAATCCTCGTGATCGTACGCCGGCAAATCCCGCGGCAGGATCTCCAGCGAGAATGTCGTCAATACCGAAGCCAGCGATAATAGCAGTGAATACAACTCTTCCGGATGCCCGCCCCGCGTCTCGTACAAATGACGCAAGGTCGGCAAATGCGCATTCACCGAATACAAAAGCCAGAAATTGGCAATATCGGAGACCGTGAATTCCGCCAGACTCTGATTCTTTTGCCGCCGCAGCGCCGACAGCATCGAACTCTTCGCCGACAAGACCTCCAGCAATCGCCTCGCCAGCCGCATCAGCGGATCGCTCGCCCGCATATCGAGCAGCGGCGGCACGAACGACGGGTCGAACTCGAAAATGTCCGCCTCGGTCCGCTTCACCCGCGCCACCTTCAACAGCAACTGCCCCTGCCGGTTCTCCCCTTCCACCACCAGCCGCAGGTTCTTCTTCGCCACCTGCACGATCTTCTCCGTCAGACCGTTGTTTTCGTCCTTGAACGTCGCCGTCTCCGCCAGATACCGCGTCTCCAGGCCCCGTCCCGGCGCCGAGATGTTCACTGCCCCTTCCCGGTACTCCGGCAGCGTCAGATACACGTCCACCGTCTTCTGCCCCGGTTGGAAGAACTCCGCCAGCGGCTTCGCCTTCGGCGCGACGTCCCCCCCAGGCACGTCAAACGGCGTCCCGTCCGGAAACAGCCCCGCCGCCTCTTGCAGCGCCGCCGCGCCCCCCGCCAGCGCCTCATGATCCAGTTTCAGCCGGCTGAATCCCCACGGCCGGTAATGCAGCGCGTCCGTGCGGAAGGCCATCACGCTCTCGATGAACCGGTCCTGCACCTGCAAATGCTGAGGTGTCAGAAACGTCCCCTTGGACCACAATACCGGCTGAAGAATCCGCATGGAACCACACAGTAGCACAGACGCGGCCCCTCCCTCCGCGCCCTCGCTTGCCTGTCGGCGGAACGCGAAGCTTCACCTTCCTCGCGTTCCGCCCGCGAACGCGCCGCGAAGGTCTGGAGGAGGATCGCAACGCGCCGCAACCTTGCCGCTGCCCCAACCCCCGGGAAGCGGCCATTTCCTGCCCGAGCGTAACACGCTTTCCCACCCGTGCCTAGCCTTGATCCATTATTTCCACGCCTTGCACCCCCCCCTGCCCCTTTTGATATCCTCACGTTTTCGTCAATGGAGTCCTCGGAGAACACCATCGACCTGCTCCACCGCTGGAGCTCCGGCGATCCCGCCGCCCGCGATCTGCTCTTCGACCACGTCTACGACGAACTCCGCGCCCTCGCCCGCCGGGCTCTCCGTCACGAATCCCCGGATATCACTCTTCAGCCCACGGCCCTCGTCCACGAAGCCTGCATCCGCCTCCTCGGCGCCGGCGATGTGGACTTCGCCTCCCGCGCCCAGTTCTTCGCCCTCGCCGCCACCGTCATGCGCCACATCCTCGTCGACCACGCCCGCGCCCGTCTCACTGCACGCCGCGGCGCCGGCGCCGCCCACTTCGAACTCGGCGAATCCGACGCCGCTTCCATCCCCGACCCCGACGTCCTCGCCATCGATCAGGCTCTCCATCGCCTCGAAGCCCTCGACCCACGCAAGTGCCGCGTCGTCGAAATGAAGTTCTTCGCCGGCTACACCGAGCACGAAATCGCCTCCATCCTCGGTGTGGCCCGCGCCACCGTCGAGCGCGACTGGACTTTCGCACGCTCCTGGCTCCAACTCGCCCTCGACTCGCCATCCCCCGCATCATGAACGACCCCCTCTGGCAACAAGCCGAATCCCTCTTCCACCAGGCTCTCCAACTCCCCGAGGACCAGCGCGGCCCCTTCCTCGACCAGGCCTGCACCGGACACCCCCAACTCCGCCCCCTCCTCGCCCAACTTCTCAAGGCCCACCACCCCGCCCATCGCTTCGACCAACCCGCCCCCCTTGCCTCTCTCGCCGCCGACTGGGCCCAGTCCCAACCTCAGCCCCAGCCCCCGGTCGCCGCTGGCACACGCGTCGGCCCCTGGCGCCTCGAATCCCGCGTCGGCGCCGGCGGCATGGGCGAAGTCTTCCTCGCCTCCCGCGACGAAGGCGGCTTCCAGCAAAAAGCCGCCGTCAAACTCCTCCTCCGCGCCCTCGACTCCGAACCCGCCCGCCTCCGCTTCCTCCGCGAACGCCAGATCCTCGCCCGCCTCGAACACCCTTCCGTCGCCCGCCTCCTCGATGGCGGCATCTCCGCCCAAGGCCAGCCCTACCTCGCCATGGAGTTCGTCGACGGCATCCCCCTCGACCAGTTCTGCCACCAGCACAACCTCCCCCTCCGGCAGCGCATCCTCCTGTTCCGCCAGCTCTGCGCCGCCGTCTCCTTCGCCCACGCCAACCTCATCGTCCATCGCGACCTCAAACCCGCCAATGTCCTCGTCAACCAGCGCGGCGAAGCCAAACTCCTCGACTTCGGCATCGCCAAACTTCTCGACGACCCCCTCGCCCCTTCCCAGACCGCCGCCACCCAGGTCCTCCTCACCCCCCGCTACGCCAGCCCCGAACAGGTCTCCGGCGACCCCGTCTCCACCCGCTCCGATGTCTACGCCCTCGGCGTCATCCTCTTCGAACTCCTCACCCAGCGCAGCCCCTACTCCTCCACCCAGCACACCGCCGCCGAATGGTTCCGCACCATCCGCGAGGAAGAACCCCCGCCCCCTTCCCATGCCTCCTCCTTCTCCTGGAAGCGCGATCTCGAAGGCGATCTCGATGCCATCACCGCCAAAGCCCTCGAAAAGGACCCCGCCCTCCGCTACCCGTCCGTCC
>DNFG01000039.1:8015-46801 GCA_003487005.1 Bryobacterales bacterium | reverse complement strand
GCCGTCCTTCATCGGCCGGATGGCTACGATGTTGCCCGGAGTCCGGCCAAGCATCTCCTTGGCTTCCTTCCCGACGGCTTCCACCTCTCCGTTCGTCTTGTTTATCGCGACGATGGAGGGTTCGTTGACGACAATACCCTTGCCGCGGGCGAAGACGAGGGTGTTCGCCGTGCCGAGGTCAATGGCCAGGTCCGAAGAAAAAAGGCTAAACAACGATCGGATGTTCATGGGATGCAACGGAACAGGGACACAGCCACGAAGGAAGGGACCATCCGTGCCCGCCGCGCACGTCCAGGCCAACTCTTGGCTACGCTCGTATCCTCCATGAGCGTAGCATAGCGCCGCGAGCAGAATCTACGGTGAATCCGGATTCGCCAGATCGTCAACGAGGCGCCGGAGGAGCGCGTTGACCTGCCGGAGCGCGTCCAGATGTTGTTGATGGTCCTCGACTTTGCGTGAACGGACGGCCTCCGCGATGGCCGACACGGCGGGTTCGAGATCCGGGAATAGCCGGCGCATCTCGACTTCGTAACTTTCAACGATCTCCGGCCGGCTGCCGGCGAAGCCAAGGCGAACATCGGCCCATTCGGCGGTCTGGCGGAGGGCGAGGCAGGGGTCTCCCGCGCGGATTTTCGCCATTCCTTCGTTGTCGGGAAGCACGGCTGCACCCGCCGTGGCCGCTTCCAGGGATGCGAGCCAGAGGGCCAGGTGGTCAATCCCGCGCGCCTCCATCTCCCGGCGAATCAGAACATGCTGCACGATGTCGCCTGTGTGAATGGCGAGGCAGGCAAGAGGACCGGGTTGAAAGACCGGAGCGGGGTAGCCCTTCGCCCGGAGCCAGGCGTGCCCGAATTCATGGGCGATGAGGGCGTCCCGGTGGGCCCCCCATTCCGGCCGGCGGGCGCCATTCAGCAGCACGAGGTGGGCCTGGCCATCGGGACCCTGGTGGTGGATGAGAACCCCGCGCATCAGGACGAACTGGCGGACAAAGTCCTCCTGCCGGAGGTACTGCGCGAAGAGCGGGCGCGCGGGCGTGGCGTCGGGCAGGGTCATCTGTCCGCCATCGGCGGAGAACTCGACTTCGGCCACGTACACTGGCACGCCCCCTGCCGATTCAATCTCCGCCCGCCACTGATCGAGGGCCGGAGGGAGCGAAAGGGTCAGCAATGCGAGCCAGAGGAACACGTTCTCCATTGTCCCACTCGAAGAACCGCTCCCCGGGAACCCCGGCAGGACAGGGTAGCATGGGGCATGGGCATTGATCAGCCGGTCTTGCGGCAGCATTTCGAATACACAATCTGGGCTACCCGGCGATTGGTGGATGCGGCCGCCGGTCTATCGGAGAATGAGTTGAACAGAGACTTCGGGCACGCCGACCGCAGCGTGCTCGGTACCCTCGCGCACATCTACGCCGCCGACCGGATCTGGCTCGGGCGCATCGAAGGAGCCCCGCCCGCCCGGTTCCTCGACCCCGATCGCGATTTCCGCATGGAGACCCTCACGAAAGACTGGCCGGAGTTGCACACGCGGTGGTTGGCGTGGCTCGACGGACAGGATCGCGATTCGCTCACAGCCGCTTTGCAATACCGGGATTTGAAGGGAAATCTGCACGCGACCCCCCTGTGGCAGTTGCTTCTGCACGTCGTGAATCACGCGAGCCACCACCGGGGCCAGGTCTCGGCGATGCTGCGGGCCATGGGCCGGACACCGCCTCCCGTGGATCTGATCTTCTATTACCGGAGCCTCGCCCTCGCTCAACAGTGAAGCGCCGGGTGAACCGGATTCTCCCGCCGGGATGCGTTGTGCGATCATCAAGCCGTGGACGAGCGACAGTTTTACAATGAATCCACGACGACCAAGCCGGCGCGGCTGAACTGTCCGTACTGCCGGACCATGGGGGATTATCAGTTGCGTTGGCTGGTGCGGACGAAGCGGGACCGCTTGCCCGGAGGGCGCGCCGATGAACGCGACCGCGCCAAATTTGCCAAGGCGCAGTCGTATATGGTGCTTCTCGATGACAAAATGCGCTGCAACCAGCCAAGATGCGGCAAGACCTTCGAGATATCGGGCGTGAAGACAACCGTTCTGCTGTGATTTCGCGACGCGGACTGTTGAGTGCATTGCCGTTGTTGGGTGCTTGCGGGCGCGCGGGGGCCGGCTTCCGGGGACACGCCTTCGTGGCCTGCGCGGGCTCGGCCACCGTCGCGGTGGTGGATCTGCTGGCCTTCAATGTGCGTGAGCGGATTGCCTTGACGGGCTCACCCTCATCGCTATTCCGGCTCGGCCAGCGGCTATTCGCGGCAATCCCTGGAGAAAACGCCGTGGACGAAATCGATCCAGGGCACAGGAGGCTGGTCTTTACGCACAAGCTGCCGGGTCCGCCGGTGGCGCTGCGAGGAGAGGCGGAGAATCCCGGACGCCTCTGGGTTCTTCTGAACGAGCCGAGGCCCACGCTCCATCCGGTTTCGCTGGACGGCGCCGGTGTACCGCGGCCCATCGCCCTGGCTGCCCGGGCGGTCTCGGTCGCGACGGCTCCATACGCGCCCTTGGCGGCAGCGGCCCTGGAGCCCGGCGCCGTGCAGTTCGTCCCGCTCGATCAACCCCGGGCGCTGGAGCCGGTCAGCCTCGCCCCGGGGTTGGGCTCCGTCCGTTTCCGTTCCGACGGACGGTTGCTGATGGTGGCCGAACGCGAGCGGCGGCGGCTCACTTTTCTGGACCCGGGCCTCCGGCGCGTCGTCGCGGAGTTGCCCCTGCCGCTGTCTCCGGATCAACTCGCCGTCCATCCGGACGGGGGGCAGGTGTTTCTGACCGGCGATGGGCGCGATGCCGTGGTGGTGGTGTATCCCTACCGGACCGAGATCGCGCAGACCTCGCTCAGCGGTCGCCGGCCGGGCCGGATGGCGGTCTCGACCATGCCTCCATTTCTGTTCGTCTCGAATCCCGAAGCCAACTCAGTCTCCGTTTTTGATGTTCAGACGCAGAAAGTGGTCGCCGTGACCGGGGTAGGCGTCCACCCAACGGCGATCGCGATCACGCCGGACCAGCAGTACGCCCTCGTGCTGAATGAGGAGTCCGGCGATGTCGCTGTCATCCGGATGTCGGCCATCAGTCCAGGGCGGGCGAAACGGGCGCCACTGTTTACCATGATCCCCGCGGGGGACCGGCCCGTGGATATCCGCATCTTCGGTGCCTGACTCAGCATCCTTGATACTTAGATAGATTATGGCCCGCAATGTACTTGGCACTGAACTGCAAACCTGTTCCCTTCAGCCCCTGACGGGCTTCTTTCGTGATGGATGCTGCGCGACCGGTCCGGACGACCAGGGCGTGCATACGGTATGTGCGGAAGTGACGGAGGAGTTTCTTGCTTTCTCTTACGCCTCCGGCAATGACCTCATCACCCCGCGACCGCAATATCTGTTCCCCGGTTTGAAGCCGGGCGACCGTTGGTGCGTGTGCGCAGCGCGTTGGAAGGAAGCGGTGGACGCCGGCGCGGCATGTCCGGTTTACCTCCAGGGGACACACGAAGCGACTCTCAAACTGGTGCCATTCGAGGATCTGGTCCGGTTCGCGCTGGACACACCCGCCGTGCCCGAGTCCTGATACCGGCCGTGGTGTTAGGATAGCGGGCAACGCACCATGAGACTCGCACTGTTCGCCCTTCTTCTTCTGGCCGTTCCGCTGGCCGCCCAGGACTACGAGTATGACGGTCTGGCGGTGCCGTACGTCCCGACCCCGAATCAGGTGGTCGAGGGAATGCTCGATCTGGCCAAGGTGACGAAAGGCGACACCGTAATCGATCTCGGTTGCGGGGACGGGCGCATCGTGATCACCGCGGCGCAGAAGTTCGGCGCGCGCGGCATCGGCGTCGATCTGAACCCCGAGCGGATCGCCGAGGCGGAGGCGAACGCCAAAAGCGCGAAGGTGGAAGGGCAGGTCAAATTCATCGAACAGGATCTGTTCGAGGCGGACTTGCGCGAGGCCACCGTCGTGACGCTCTATCTGCTGCCGTCAGTGAACGCCAAATTGAAGCCCCGCCTGCTCGAACAGTTGAAGCCCGGCACGCGCATCGTGTCCCACAGCTTCGATATGCCCGGATGGAAGGCGGTCGAGAAGCGGCAGATCGACGGGCGCACCATCTATCTCTGGGTGATCCCGGAAAAAGCCGGGCGGTAGTCAGCGCTCCGAGTAGTTGCGTTCGTAATACGAACGGTATTCCCCCGACTTCACCCGGGCCGTCCATTCCGTGTTGGCGCGGTACCAGTTGATCGTGTCCCGGAGGCCCTGCTCGAAGGGGATTTGCGCCTGCCAGCCCGTCGATTTCTGCAGCTTTTCCGTGGTGATTGCGTAGCGCCGGTCATGACCCGGGCGGTCGGTCACGGGAGTCATCAGGGAGCGCGGCTTGCCCAGCGTGTCCAGGATCAGTTCGACCACCTCGCGATTGGGCAGAGCGCGGGAACCGCCCACATTATAAATCTCTCCCGGCGAGCCATGCAGAAGCACGGCATTGAGTGCGCGGCAGTGGTCGTCCGCGTGCAGCCAGTCCCGCACCTGCAGGCCGTCGCCATAGATGGGCAGGGGCCGGTCCTCCAGCGCGTTCGAGATCATCAGCGGGATCAGCTTCTCGGGGAACTGGAACGGCCCGTAGTTATTCGAGGCGCGCGTCACGAGCACCGGGGTTCCGAACGTGGTGAAGTAGCTCAACGCGAGCAGGTCCGCGCCCGCTTTCGAGGCGGAGTAGGGGCTCGAAGGGTTCAGCGGATCGGTTTCGTCTGCGTCGTGCGGCTCGGGGATCGACCCGTAAACTTCGTCCGTCGAGACGAGCAAAAATCGCGCCGTCCTGGCGGCCCGCGCCGCCTCGAGCAGCTGAAACGTGCCGCGGACGTTGGTCTCGACAAACGCTGCCGGGCCCAGGATCGAGCGGTCCACATGCGATTCGGCCGCGAAATGCACAACTGCGTCGAACTTCTCTTCCCCGAATAGCGAACCCAGGAGCGGCGCGTCCAGAATGTCCCCATGCACGAAGCGGTAGCGCGGATCGGCTTCCACGGAAGCAATGTTCTCTAGGTTGCCCGCATAGGTGAGTTTGTCGAGGTTCACCAGCCGCGAAGCCCAGTCTTCACGCAGCGCGAGGCGGATGAAGGCGGAGCCGATGAACCCGGCGCCTCCGGTAACAAGCAGTCTCATTTGTGCTGGAGCTCCCAGTCGTAGCTGATGCCGGGGTCGTTGTACGCAATGCGGCCCTCGTCGGCGGGGTTGTAGAAGCGGTCCGTGAGATACACGAGCAGGGCCGGATCCTGGCTGATCACTTTGTATCCGTGGCCAATGCCCGGCGGAATCAGGATCTGCCAGGGGCGGAGGTGCCCCGTGTAGATGGTATTGCGGTGGCCGAAAGTGGGGCTCTCCGGGCGGAGATCGACCAGCGCCACCTGAAGCATGCCCGTGGGAACGGCCCACAGGTCGGTCTGGTGGCGGTGAAAGTGGAACGCCTTGATCGCGCCCGGCACCGTCAACGCGGCGCTGACCTGCGTCGAGGCGGCAGGAAAGGCCGCTGTCAGGGCCTGGCCGAAGCGGGCGAGTTCCAGGAAGTAGCCGCGGTCATCGGGATGGAGAGCCAGTGGTTGAATCCGGATGCCGTCGATCAGATCGCCGGAATCCGGCCGGGTGATGATCTGGCCGATTCCCTTCTCGCAGGTGGGGGTAACGATCTCGATCATTCGGAGGCCCCGGTCTCGGGTCTGGACTGCGCAACGAGATTGCAGGCGCGAAGAAGGGATTCAAACGTGCCGGCATCGGTCCACCAGCCATCCAGGAAGCTGAATTGCATCGTGCCTTCCCGGATATACGCGTTGTTCACATCCGTAATCTCGAGTTCGCCGCGGCCCGAGGGAACCAGCGTCTTGATCTTCTCGAACACGGTCTCGTCGTACATGTAAATCCCCGTCACGGCGTAGCGCGACTTCGGCCGAGCGGGCTTTTCCTCGATGCCCACAATGCGGTCGCCTTCAATTTCGGCGACGCCGAACCGCTCCGCGTCGTCCACCTCTTTCAGCAGGATCCGGGCCCCCTGGCCCTGCGCGCGGAACGCTTCCACGGCCCCCGCGATCGGCTTTTCGATAATGTTATCCCCGAGAATCACGCACAGTTTCTGACCGTCGGCGAAATGGTGCGCCAGGTTGAGGGCTTCGGCGATTCCGCCCTCTCCCTCCTGGTACGTGAAATCAAGGTGCGACAGCCCGAATTCCTTGCCGTTGGCGAGAAGGCGCAGAAAGTCTCCGGCATTGCTGCCACCCGTGACAATGAGGATATCCCGGATTCCGGCGTCAACCAATGCCTGAATCGGATAATAGATCATCGGCTTGTCGAAAACGGGAAGCAGATGCTTGTTCGTGATTTTAGTCAGTGGATGCAGGCGGGAACCTTTGCCTCCAGCCAGAACGACGCCCTTCATGATGACTCCTTGCGCGAAACGATTCCATCTTAGCGCAGCCTCCGGGCCCGCCCGGCATGATACGCTTCCGCTCATGACCCTACACGACTGGACCACGATTGCGGCCGAGCCCATGAATCCGAAGGTCACACGGCGGGTGATCCACACCGCGCAGATGACCATTGCCCGGCTCGAAATGCAGGCGGGTGCGTACGTGCCCGAACACGCCCACCACAACGAGCAGGTCTCCATGGTCGAGCGCGGTCTCCTCCGCTTTCATCTCGAGGGCAGGGAAGTGCTCGTCGGCGCCGGGCAATCTCTCGAAATTCCTCCGCACGTCCCCCACAGCGTCGACGTCGTCGAGGACGCGGCCGTCACCGATCTCTTCACCCCGAAACGCGACGACTGGCTCCGGGGCGAGGACGCCTACCTCCGGGGTTAACCGGCGCTTCAATCTGCCGCGCGAATCAACGGCAACACCTCCGCGGGATCGGGCGACGCCTGCTCCAGGTACTCCATGCCGTCGACCGTGATCTGGACGCTGCTCTTGTCGTCCACCACCGCCAGTCCGCGCTGTTTGAGAAACCAGAGAGAGAAATTCAGCTGGTCGGAACTGAGCGTAAGCAGGCCTTCCAGTTCGCGGAACGTGAGGCTGGGGCGCAACGCGTTGTGCCGCCGGTGGTCATACAGGACGCAAAGCACGGCCAGGCGCAGCCTCCCCTCCTGCTGCATCGAGGTGAAGAAGGACGGACCCGAGAACCCCGGCGCGCGATGCTCCGGCGTCGCGTTCTCGAACAGGCGGTCAAACTCCTTCCGCGTCGCGGGATCGGACAGCGCTTCGTAGGCCGCGTTGATCTTCGCGAACTTGGCGCGGTCGCCCGTTCGCGGCGTGTTCGGGTGGAACTCCCGCGCAAGAGCCTGATAGGCGTTGGCGATCTCCTCGCTGGTGGCCTTCATGCTCACCCCAAGGATCTCGTAATGGTCTTGAAAGTCTGGCTTCTTCAATGGCAGCCCTTGCAGGTGAATTTGCGGCCGTGGCAGGACTGGCAGGCCGCCTTGTCGGCGATCGCGCCTTCGCGCGCGTGACTGTCCACGAACTCCGGGGTGTGGTCGGCGGGGCGGAACTTCGTCCCCGGATCATGGCAGGTCTTGCAGGATTCAGGGGGATTGATCTGGTTGTGGCAAGTGAGGCAGTCCGCCATCCGCGGATAGTGCGCCTTCCCCGTCGCCTCGGTGATGGCGTCGCTCTCCTCGATGTCGTGATGGCAGGCCACGCAGGCGTTGGACGTGTTCACCGCCTTCGGCATCTCCTTCGCCGTGCCCAGCCACGTCTTGCTCTTGATCGCGGCCGCGATGATCGGGCCCGGATTCACGCCCTGATGGAGTTCATGGTTGAACTGGTGTACCGTCGTCTTGCGCGGCTCCTTGATGTGGATGTCGTGGTGGCAGTTGACACACTCCGTCTCGAATGGGAGAAGGTTGTCCTCCGCTTTCGTGGACTTCGCGGCGTTCGTGTGGCAGGGTTCGCAGCCGGCGACCTGCTTGAGATGCAGCTTGTGCGAAAAGGGCTGCTGCAACTGGGCAGCCCCTGGCATGAGAGCGAAGGTGAGTGAAAGAAAGACTACTTTTTGTACGAGATGTGCCACAGTCGATTCCCACCGTCGTCGGACACCAACAGACTGCCGTCCGGCAGTTGCAGCAATCCGACGGGGCGGCCCCAGACTTCCCTCTTGGTGGGGTCAAGCATAAAGCCGGTGAGGAAGTCTTCAACAGGACCGGCAGGCTTGCCATTGCGGAAGGGTACGAAGGCCACCGAATAGCCAACGCGCTCGGCGCGGTTCCAGGAGCCATGAAAGGCCAGGAATGCGCCGCCCTGATACTTGGGAGGAAACTGTTTTCCGGTATAAAACCGCGAATCGAGGACCGCCACATGCGCCTGGAGAACCACGTCGGGAACAATCGTCTTTTTCACGAGTTCAGGGTTCTTCCCCTTCAGCCGCGGCTCTTCCCGGGGACCGATGTACGCGTACGGCCAGCCGTAAAAGCCGCCCTCCTGGATGGAGGTGAAGTAGTCCGGCACCAGGTCGTCTCCCAGTCCGTCCCGCTCCTGCACGGCCGCCCACAGCCTTCCGGTCGTGGGTTCGAAGTCGAGACCAATCGGATTCCGCGTCCCGGCCGCGATCACCTCACAGCCGCTCCCGTCCGGATTGCATCGGGAGATTGCTGCGCGGGGCTCCGGCTCGCCCGGCTCGACGTTCGATCGCGAACCAATGCCGAGATAGAACTTGTCGCCCGCCTTGTTGAAGAGGATCGAACGGGTCCAGTGGCCCGTGGCGTACGCGCTCAGGTCGACAACCATCTCGGCGGGGCCCAGCGTGTAGCTCTTCGCGTCATACTTGTATCGTTTGACCGCCGTTGTTTCGGCGATGTACAGGAAATCGCGCCAAAGCGCCAGGCCGTAGGGGCGGTCAAGTTCGCCGATCAGTAGCTTGCGGTCGTCGGCCTTCCCGTCTTTGTCCTTGTCGAAGAGGGCGTAGACGGACCCCTTGCGTGCGGCATCGGAGAGAAGAACTTCGCCCGAAGGGCCCACAATCATGTACCGCGGACGCTCGAATCCGCCGGCGAACTCCTGGATGGAAAAGCCTTCAGGGAGCCGGAGTTGCGCCGCTTCCGGGCGCGACACCACCGTCGGGGCGTTCGACGCGGAGGGCGTGTGATACGGGTCCGGCAGCGAAGGCGGCGCCTGACCCGCGGCGGCAACGGCGCCCAGCGCCATCGCGACGGTCAGACAAAGAGTCTCGTTGCTCATTGCCTCCATTGTAGGTGAGGCGCCACCCGTGGCAAGCGCCATGCCGCCCTGCCACATTGCGCCGCCGATAAAAAAAATCGTTCATCCCTAAAAGAATTTTCTGTTTCCGTTCATCGCAATGGCCGGGGTAACATCATGAGGAACCCCCGTCCGGTCCCCATTCCCCGAGAGGAGTTGCCCGCCAACGTGAAGAGACTCTCCCTGCTATACCTGACGTGTCTGCCCGCGCTTCTCGCGCAGGCGGAGGCTTCCCTTGACGAGCGGCTGGCGTCACTCGAACAAGCCGCGCAGTCGGCCCAGATGGCTGGCGACAATGCCTGGATGCTCGTGAGCTGTGCCCTCGTCCTGCTCATGACCGGCCCCGGCCTCGCCCTCTTCTATGGCGGTCTCGTCCGCCGCAAGAACGTCCTCAGCACCCTCATGCACAGCTTCGCTCTCATGGCGCTCGCCTCCGTGCTCTGGGTGCTCTACGGTTACAGCCTCGCCTTCGGTGATGGCAACTCATTCATCGGCGGTGCGCAGTATCTTCTCCTCAAGGGCGTCGGCATGGACGCCGATTCCGGCTACGCCCCCGTGCCCCATCTCACCTTCATGGCCTTTCAGATGATGTTCGCCATCATCACCCCCGCCCTCATTTCGGGCGCCTACGCCGAACGCATCCGCTTCAGCGCCATGCTCGTCTACACCACCTTGTGGCTCACCATCGTCTACTTCCCCATGGCCCACATGGTCTGGGGCCGCGGCGGTTTGATGAACCCCTTCGAAGGCGGCGCGCTCCCCTGCTTCGATTTCGCCGGCGGCACCGTCGTCCACATCACTTCCGGTGTCTCCGCTCTCGTCGCCGCGCTCTACCTCAAACCCAGGCAGGGCTACGGTCAGGAGCCCATGAAGCCCCACAATCTCATCATCAGTCTGACCGGCGCCTGCCTCCTCTGGGTCGGCTGGTTCGGTTTCAATGCCGGCAGCGCTCTCAGTGCCGGCGGCGCCGCCTCCAACGCCTTTGTCACCACCCACCTCGGCGCTTCCGCTGCCACCATCGGCTGGCTGCTCGCCGAGTGGCTCCGCCATGGCAAACCCAGCATGCTCGGCGGCATCTCCGGCGCCGTCGCCGGCCTCGTCACCATCACCCCCGCCGCCGGTTACGTCACCCCCATGGCCGCTCTCGTCATCGGTTTCCTCGGCGGCGTCTTCTGCTTCTGGATGGTCACCGTCGTCAAAATGAAGCTCGGCTATGATGACTCCCTCGACGCCTTCGGCATTCATGGCGCCGGCGGATTCCTCGGCGCTGTACTGACCGGCGTCTTCGCCACCAACCTCATCAACAGCGGCCTCGCCGGGCCCGATGGCAAACCCTCGCCCCTCGGTCTCATCGATGGCAACGCTTTCCAGATCGTCAATCAGACCGGCGGCGCCCTGCTCGCCGTCGTCCTCGGCGCCGTTGGCAGCTACATCTGCCTCAAAATCGCCGACCTGGTCTGCGGCCTCCGCGTCAGCCAGGAGCAGGAGATCGAAGGCCTCGATCTCAGCCTGCACGGCGAAGATGGTTATAGCCTGGAGTCCTGATCCGGAGTCAACCCATGAAGAAGATCGAAGCAATTATTCAGCCCTTCAAGCTCGAGGACGTCAAGGAAGCACTCAAGGAAATCGGCGTGGATGGCATGACCATCATGGAAGTCCGCGGCCACGGACGCCAGAAAGGCCACAAGGAGGTCTATCGCGGCCAGGAATACCAGGTCGATCTTCTCCCGAAAGTGAAGGTCGAACTCGTCGTGCCTGACGCGCGCCTCGACGAAGTCACCCAGACGCTCATGAAGGCCGCGCGGAGCGGAAAGATTGGCGACGGCAAGATCTTCGTCTATGCCGTCGAGGAAGCGATCCGGATCCGGAATGACGACCGCGGCGAAGCAGCGCTGTAACGACGCTCTCGATGTCTGGCGTGCCCGCTTCCTCGCTGACGGTCAGGCGGCGCCCATTCTTCGTGAACGCACCGCCCTCGTCGACGAACTCGTTCAGCAGGCGTACGCCTCCACCCTCGCCCCCGCGTTTCCCGGTGGGCTGTCCCTCATGGCCGTCGGCGGCTATGGCCGCCGCGAACTGTTCCCCAATTCCGATGTCGATCTCCTCGTCCTGGTCCGCCGGACGCCCCAGGACCCGGAACCGAAGGAAGCCCTGTCGGAATTCCTCCGGGTGCTCTGGGATATGGGCCTCCGCGTCAGCCACAGCGTCCGGACCCCCGAGGAATGCTGTCAGGTGATCGAAGGCAACCTCGAACTGACGGTCAGCCTCCTCGACGAACGCGTCCTCGCGGGCGACAAAACCCTCTACGCGCAATGGCGGGAGCGCTTCGGCCGCTTCCTCAAGGCTGAACGCCGCGACCTCACCCGCCGGTTGTGCCGGATGACCCGCGGTCGGCACAGCCGCTTTCACAACACCATCTATCGCCTCGAACCCGATGTCAAGGAAGCCCCGGGCGGCCTCCGCGATCTCCAGGCCGTCCGCTGGCTCCAGGCTCTCCGGGACCACGAGGCCGATCCGGACTCCGACCCGCGTCCGCGGCAGTTTCTGTTCGCTGCACGCTGCTTTCTCCACTTTCGGGCCAACCGGGATCAGAACTTGTTGAATTTCGAGTCGCAGGACGAGATTGCGGCCTCGCTCTTCTCCCCCTGGCAGGACCCGGCGGAATGGATGCGGGCGTGGTTCCGCAATGCGAATGCCGTCTTTCGCGCCGTCCTCGCGGAACTCGAAACCAGCGAGTCGCAGGATCGCTCCCTGTTCGCGAACTTCCGCGACTGGCGCGCCCGCCTCTCGAACGCCGATTTTACCGTCGCGCGGGATCTCGTCTTCCTCCGGCACCCGCAGCGGCTCGATTCCAGTTCCACACTCCCCCTGGAACTGTTCGAGTTCGTCGCGCGGCACGGCGTCCGTCCCGCGACGGACACCGCGAGGAGGATCACCTCTCACCTGTTCCGCTTTCAGCAGGACTTCACGAGGAAACCTCCAGGTGTAGCCTTCTGGCGAACTCTGCTCAGCCTGCCCCACGCCCCTCTGGCCATCCGGTCCATGGCCGAAACCGGCTTTCTGGGCGCGCTCCTGCCGGAGTGGACGCCCATCGAACACCTGGTTGTGCGCGACTTCTACCACCAGTACACCGTTGATGAACACACGCTCGTCACGCTCGAAGTGTTGCGTGAACTCCCCCAGTCGGAGGCCTCCGGCGCCCCAGGCTTCGCGGCGCTGCTCGAAGAATCTCAGAATGATTCCTGGCTGCTGCGGATGGCCTTGCTGCTTCATGATATTGGCAAAGGCTCGGGTCGCGACCACAGTGAAGAAAGTGAACGCATCGCCGCTGAATTCCTCGGCAGGATGGGTATGGAGGACCCCGCTCGCGAGACCGTGCTCTTCCTCATCCGCCACCACCTCACTCTGCCGGCCGCCATCCAGAGCCGCGATATGGATGACCCCGCAACCGCGCACCGGCTGAAGGACCTCATCCGCACCACCGAGCGTCTGCGCGCACTCACCCTCCTCAGCTACGCCGATATCAGCGCCGTCAACACCGCGGCCATGAGCCCCTGGCGGCGCGATCAACTCTGGCGCCTGTACCGGATCGTTCACCGCGCACTCACCGGCGCACTCACCGAAGACCGCGTCCACACACCGGAAACCGCCTGGGGCGAAGTCACTCCCGATCTGCGCCAGTTCGTCGAAGGACTCCCAGCCCGATACCTCTGGACCCACTCCCGCGAGCGCGCCCTCGAACATCTCGCCTTGTATCGCAAGGCCGCCGCCGGTGGCGCCTCCGTCGAAGTGGAACGCCGCGAAGGTTCGTTCCTCGTCACCATCGTCGCCTCCGACCGCCCCTTCCTGTTTGCCTCGCTCGCTGGGGCTTTGTCGAGTTTTGGCGTCGACATCGTGCAGGCCGAAGCCTTTTCCAACGCCCAGGGTGTGGCTATCGATCTGTTTGCGTTCACCGATCCCACCCGCAGCCTCGAACTCAACCCGCCCGAACGGGAACGCCTTCGCATGACGCTGCGCCGCGTCGCCGCCGGTGAACTGCGGGCCGAAGATCTGCTGCGGCAGAGAACCCAGCGCCGCACGATCGTGCGCCGGCCGGCCTTCACGGCTCAGGTGGGCGTTGATCATGAAGCCTCCGCCGTCGCCACCGTCGTCGAGGTCGTCGCCCAGGACCGGCCAGGTCTCCTCCATGCCCTCGCTTCGGCCATCTCGCGCGCCGGTTGCAATATCGAGGTGGTCCTCGTCGATACCGAGGCGCACAAGGCCATCGATGTCTTCCATCTGACACGCGAAGGACGCAAACTCACCGAGTCCGAGAGCCACGCCTTGCGCGGCCTCTTGCTCGCCGCCTGCCGCCCGCCGGATTCCGATTGACGCCCCCTTGACTCCGATGACCGCACTAGAATCCCCCAGACGGCGCCGGTTCCTTGTCCGCGCCATCCAGTTCATGGGTGCCTGTCTGACTGCCGGGCTTGCGTTGCCCGCGCTCGCTTACCTCTTCGCACCCGGACGCCGCCCCTCCACCGGCGCCTGGGTTGAAGCCGGCACGCTGACTCAGTTGCGCCTGCGGGTTCCCGAAGAGGTGATGTTCAGGCGGACCCGCGTTGACGGCTGGAAGATCGTCAACGAGAAAGCCGCCGCATGGCTGGTCCGGTTGGACCAGAACGAAGTCGCCGCGTTCTCTCCTCAATGCACCCATCTCGGTTGCGCCTACCACTACAACTCCGGAATCGGCGAATTCGTCTGCCCCTGTCACTCTTCCAACTTCTCCCTCGACGGCCAGGTCCTCACCGGTCCCGCACCGCGCCCGCTCGACCGCTACCCGGTCCGTCTGGAGGGCGACAGAATCCTGATCGGCGAACTGCCCCCGCCTCCGGGGAGTGCAATCTGAGATGCGGGCACGGTTAGCACGGCTCGGCCACTGGCTGGACGACCGCACCGGCCTGCCCGCTGCTCTCCGCCAGTTCCTCGACGAGGAGATCCCCGCCTCCAGCGGCTGGCATCAGGTGCTCGGCAGCGTCGCCCTGTTTCTGTTTCTGACCCAGGCATTCACCGGGGCCCTCCTCGCGCTCAACTATGCCCCAGCGCCCGGCGAGGCCTACCACAGCATCCGCTACATCATGGCCGAGGTCACTGGAGGCGCGCTCCTGCGCGGCCTGCACCACTGGGGCGCCTCGTTCATGGTCGTGATCGTCGTGCTGCACATGCTCCAGGTCTTCCTTTGGGGCGCCTACCGGAAGCCCCGGGAAGTGACCTGGATGATCGGCGTCGTTCTGCTGCTGTTGACGCTCGCCTACGCCCTGACCGGATACTTGCTGCCCTGGGATAACCGCGCTTATTGGGGCACCGTCGTCACCACCCAGATCGCCGCTTCCGCCCCAGGCCTGGGTCCCTATATCCTCCGCCTGATGGGCGCCGAACAGGGCGTGGGTGTCGTGACCTTCGCACGCTTCTATTCCGTCCACGTGCTCCTGCTGCCGCCGCTGACGGTTCTGCTGATCGTGCTTCATGTCTACCTGGTCCGCCGCCACGGCGTCGCCCCCGCCCCCGGAGATGAACTGAAGCCCGGCAAGAAGTTCTATCCCGGCCAGGTCTTCAAGGATACCGCCGCCATCTTCGCCGTGTTTGCTGTGCTGTTCACCCTCGCGGTGGCCGTCAAAGCTCCGCTGGGCCGGCTTGCCGATCCCACGGACACCGCGTACCTGCCGCGTCCCGAATGGTACTTCCTCTTTCTCTTTCAGCTCCTCAAGTACTTTGAAGGACCGCTCGAAGTCCTCGCCAGCGTGGTGTTGCCCGGCCTCGCCGTCGCCCTGCTCATGGCCGCTCCCTTCCTCGATCGCGGCGCTGTCCGCCGCGTCACCCAGCGAACCACCGCCCTGCTGATCGCCGGACTGGCAGGCATCGGCTGGGCCGGGTTGACCCTCGCCGCCATCGCCTCCACCCCGCCCGGGGCTGTCTTCGGCGATTCGACGGGTCCCCAGCAATGGCGCGAACTCTCTCCCGTCGAGGTCGCGGGCATCGGCTACTTCCACCGCGAGAAGTGCGAAGCCTGTCACGCGCTCGGCGTTCGCGCCGAACCGAAGAGTTCGCCCGGCGCCGGTCCAAACCTCGGCGCCGCCACCACTCGCCGCGATGCCGCCTGGCTCATCGCGCACTTCACCGAACCGTCCCAGGTTGTCCCCGGCAGCAGCATGCCGCCTGTCTCTCTCTCCAGGGCCCAATTGAACGCGCTGGCCTCGTTTCTGCTCCGCTTGACCCCCGAAAACGCCGAAAAACTCACCGAAACCCCCGTTTTTGCGCGGGAAGGCGCCATTCTCTACCAGCGCCACCGCTGCGAGATGTGCCATCAGGTCAACGGCGCCGGCCAGCCTTTGGGACTTTCGCTGAATGGCCTCGCCCGCCGCCGCGATGCCGCCTGGGTGCGGGGTCACTTCCTGGACCCGCAGAAATACTCCCCCGGCTCCACCATGCCCCCTTACGAGTTCACCGAAACCGAAAACGACCAGATCACCGCGTATCTGCTCGCACTCCCCTGACCTCCCCCTCCGCTCCCGTTCAGGCCGGATCCCGGGGCGCGATCCCGAGCGCTCGCATCTTCTTGTAGAGGTTGCTGCGCTCCAGCCCCAGAATTTCGGCGGTCCGGCTCACGTTGCCTCCCATCTCGTCCAGCTTGCGCAGGATGTAGTCCCGCTCGGCCGCTTGACGGACTTCGTGCAGCGTCGCGTACTGCGGGTGCTCGTCCTCGTTGGATTTCCGGCTGGCGGTGAGCGGGATGTGGCGCGCGTCGATTCGCACCTGCGGATACATGATCACCATCCGCTCCATCAGATTGCGAAGCTCGCGGACATTGCCCGGCCAGTTGTGCGACTGGAGCACCACCACCGCCTCCGGCGTCAACTCCTTCGCCTTGCGCCCGTACGCCGTCGAAAACTCGTCGAGAAAATGCGCGGCCAGCGCGGGGATATCGCCCGCCCGCTCCCGGAGCGGCGGCACCGCGAACGGGATCACATTCAGCCGGTAGAACAGGTCCTCGCGAAAATTCCCCCGGCTGATCTCTTCACTCAGATTCTTGTTCGTCGACGCGATTACCCTCACATCCACTTGCATCGGTTCGACCGAGCCGACTGGCTCGATCCGCTGCTCGTCCAGTGCGCGGAGCACCTTCGCCTGCGTCTTCAGGCTCATGTCGCCCACTTCGTCCAGAAATAGCGTGCCCCCGTCCGCCTTCTCGAACTTCCCCGTCTTGCCTGGCGACACTCCGAACAACTCGCTCTCGATGGCGTCCTCGGGAATCGCCGCGCAATTCACTTCGACGAAGGGCCCCGAGGCGCGCAGGCTTTGCGCATGAATCGCGTGCGCGACCAGTTCCTTGCCCACCCCGCTCTCCCCGTAGATCAGCACCCGCCCGTTCGTTGCGGCCATCAGCTCGATCTGTTGCCGCAGAGCTTTCAGTGGAACACTGTCGCCGATCAGCTGCAGGCGCTCCCGCCCAGTCTCTTTCAGCTCCCGCACTTCCCGCTGCAACTTCCGCTGCGCCAGGGCGTTGTTGACCACCACCATCACTTTCGCGATCGTCAGCGGCTTCTCCAGAAAATCAAAGGCCCCACGCTTGGTCGCCCGCACGGCTGTCTCGATCGAGCCATGCCCGGAAATCATGATCACGGCCGGCCGCGCCGCTCTGACTCCGGCCTCGATCCGCTCCAGCACCTCGAGCCCGTCGATGCCCGGCAGCCAAACGTCCAACAGCACCAGATCGTAGTCCACCCGCTCCAGTTCCGACAGACCCTCTTCCCCCGATTCCACGGCGTGCACCGTGAAGCCCTCATCCTGCAGCACTCCCGCGAGAGAACTGCGGATTCCCGGTTCGTCGTCGACAATCAGAATTCGCGGTGATTTCATGTATGGCTCAGCACGCGGGCGTTGGTTCCCGCCGGTGTGGACACCGGCAATTCGATGATAAACCGCGCGCCCGCCGGACGGTTGTCCTCGACGCGAATCTGCGCGTGGTGCTCACCCAGAATGTGGCTGACAATCGCCAGCCCCACTCCCGTGCCCCGGTTCTTCGTGGAGAAGTCCGGCAGGAACAGCTTCGCCTTGTCGCCCGTCGAGATGCCGCAACCTGTGTCGGCGATCACCAGTTCCACCGTCTCCCCGCTTACGGACGTCTCGACCAGCAGTTCGCGCAGCGGTGCATCGCGCATCGCTTCCGCCGCGTTGTCCACCAGGTTCACGATCACGCGCTTGAATTGGTCGCGGTCGAGGGCGACCCGCGGGAGCCGCGCCTCCAGCGCCAGCCGCACATTGATGTCCTCCAGCCTGCCCTCGAACACCGCCAGCCCCTCCCGCACGACCTCGTTCAAGTCCGCCGGCGCCGGCTGCGCTGCCGGGAAGCGGGCGAACCGCGCGAATTCATCCACCAGCGACTTCACCGATTGCACCTCGCGGCCGATCGTCGCGCAGCACTCGTGTATGATCCGTTGTACCTCCGGCGGGGGCTGACACTTGTCCAGTTGCCGCAAAATCCGTTCCGAACTCAGGGCGATCGGAGTGAGCGGATTCTTCAGTTCATGGGCAATCCGCCGCGCCACTTCGTGCCATGCCGCTGCCTTCTGGGCGCGCAGCAACTCGCTGGTATCCTCCAGCACCATCACGAACCCTGATGTGACCCTCGCATCAAGCGCCGAAACCGTCACTGCCACCTGTCTCGCAGCGCCGTCGCCACCCGCCAGCTCGATCTGCCCGCTCGCGCTGCGCCGGCGCCTCGCCCGGCTCAGCAATCGCGCGAATTCGCCCTGCTGCTCCGGCGTCAGCAGGTCGCTGAGCCGTGTCGCCGTTTCAATCCGTTCGGCCGCGAAGACCTGGCGCAGTGCATTGTTGGTCAGTTGAATCGTGCCATCATGGCCCAGCGAAATCACGCCCGTGGGAATCGATTCGAGTACCGCCTCGATGAAGCGCCGCCGGCGCTCCAGTTCATCCCGGTTCGTCTCGAGATCCTGCGTCATCTCGTTGAAGGCCCGGACCAATGTCGCCAGTTCATCCGTCGCGGCCACCTGCACCCGGTGCGCCAGGTTGCCCGAACGAACCGCCCGCGCACCCTCGAGCACCGCCGTCAGCGGAGACGTAATCTGACGCGCGAGAAACAGCGCGATCCACGTCGCGATGAACACGATGAAAAGCGTGATCAGCAGCAAGAGCTGCAGATAGAACCGGCGTGTTTCCCGCTTCGTCAGTGCGAGCTGGTTGTAGTCGCTGACTTGCGCGTCGATCTCCCGTTTCACCTCGTCGAGATCCATCGGCATGCGGATCCGTACCACCACCTCCCCCAGTCCATCCGGGATCACCGCCCGCCCAGTGATCTCCATCCCCACCGGCCGTGCCGCCGGCTTTGGCGCCGGCGGGTCCTCGCAGATTGCCACTTGCCCCCCGTCCGGGCGCACCACGCGGGCATCCTCGATGGCGGTTGTCGCGCAGACCGCCAGCAGAAATTCATTCGGCGGATGGCCTGACTCGATGTAATCCCGCACCTCACGGGAACCTGCCACCCACCGGGCCAGTGCGTCCGCGTGCCGCCGCGACTCGCCTTCCAGGGACCTGGCGACATCCACCAGACTGAATGAAACCCTTTCACCGGGCCGCGAAAACCACTTGTCCAGATTGCGGTTCAGAACCTCCACGCTCCAAAGCACGAGAAAGAACATCGGCAGAATCGTGAGCGCCAGCGCGCCAATCACGATCTTGGTTCGGATTCGCGAACCCTCCTGGCCGGCACGCCGGGCCACGTAGAGCTTGACCGCGTCGCGGAAAAGCATGAACGCCAGCAGGACCGTCAGCAGGAAGATCAGCGTCGACAGACCCCAGAAAACGTAGGTCTGCTGCGCACTGGCCGGCCCGTAATCCCCCACCGAGAACGAACCCTGCCAGATCACCAGTCCGGTGAGCACAAACAGCAGGGTCAGCCCCAGGATGAATTTGTAGCGCTGCTTCATGGCCCGTTTCTCCCATTATGCGGGCAAAACGAAGGCCTCGATCCGGTTCATCGTCCCGCCTCCTGCGCCAGCATGAGAGCGCCCGCTAACCCGGGATATTGAAGCACCGGGGCCTCGATTCGAGGCAGGGCCACATACCCGTTCATTAACTCGCCGGCCCGGGCTCGCACCATTGCATACAAATGGTGCTGCGCCATCACTCCTCCCCCCAGCACGATCATCTCCGGCGACACCGTGAACGCCAGATTCACGCACATCTGCGCCAGATAGTCCGCCTCGATCCGCCACGCCGCGTGTTCCTCGGGCAACTCGTGCGCCGGACGCCCCCAGCGCGCCTGAATCGCCGGACCCGCCGCCATCCCCTCGAGGCAGCCCCCATGATATGGACAATTTCCCGCGTACCCTTCCAGTTCCTCCGGCGCCCGGCGTACCAGCAGGTGCCCGATCTCCGGATGAACCAACCCCTGGACCGGCCAGCCGTTCACAATCACTCCGCCACCGATGCCCGTCCCGATCGTCATATAGACCGAGTCCTTCAACCCCCGCGCCGCGCCCAACCGGGCTTCCGCCAGCGCCGCCGCCGCCACGTCCGTCTCGAATCCAATCGGCACGTGCAGCGCGCGCCGCAAGGCATCGCGAAGGGGGAAATCCTTCCACCCCGCCTTCGGCGTGTTCGCAATCGACCCCGTCCGGTGGTCCACCGGTCCGAACGAAGCCACGCCCAGCGCGGCCACCTCCGGGTGCCGCTCGAAATACGCCACCACCTCCGCCACTGTCTCCAGCGGATTGTGCGAGGTGGACACCCGGCGGATGTCCTCCAACTCCTCCGGTGACCTGCCCACCGCCAGCACGAACTTCGTTCCACCTGCTTCGATTGCCCCAAACATCGCTTCGCTCATTGCCAACCCAATATCTCATGCGCCAGCAGCATCAAGTCCATCAGCGGACTTCCGGCCTCCCGGACCAACTCCGCCGGGGCCGCGGGGAGAACCTGCCTCCACGTCACCAGCCATGCCTCCGGAGCGGTCCGCTGCAATTCCGAATCCCTCAACAGCCTCAATCTCCAACGCAGAACGTCCCGTCTGGTCTCCCCGTCCACCTGCATCAGCAGCGGGTTGACTGCCATCACGCGCAGTTGCAGCCACTGCTCCCCGCTGACCCCTTCGACCGGTTCGTTCCATGCCTCAATCTGCTCCAGCAAGTCGAGCACCGCCTGCCGGACTTCTCCCGGCGACGCCTCCTGCCCCAGCGCCGGCACCACCCGCGCCACGCTTCCCACCAGCGCCGACCATTCCTCGAACCGCGTGCGCATCTCTTCATCCCGCCGCGGTTCGAACGGGATGATCCGTGCCGGCTTTGCTTTCTCCTCGAAGTTGATCTCCGGGGCATCGCTGGCCGCCGCTTCCCGCAGGCGTTTGTTGTACACCGAGTCGGTTCGCAGCCGCCACGTCTGGCGGTTGGCCTCCGACGCGTACTGCTGGCAGACCTCCCCACGCCAGTGCGTCAAGAGGTACATCCGCCACGCATCCGCCAGAAAAGCCGCACTTTGTCCCTCCGCCCGCAGTTTCTCCGCCACGACGGCCATTCGCACGGGCAACTCCCGCGTGGCTTCGAACGCGACAGAATCCCCTCGGACCCCCTCAAGCGACCCCGCCCACCGTCCCGCCAGCATGGCCCGCTCCTCCCCCGTACCCTGATAGCCGAGGACCAGTTCGAGCGCCGGCGCCAGCTGTTCCGGACGGGTCACATCCTGAACAGCCCGCAACCGGTCTTCCAGGGTCCCCAACGCACCCACCATTTCGAACCACGGCCCCGGATCCCACACCCACGCCGACCCGCACTCCAGCGCCTCCGGCACTGGCGTTGCCATGCCTCGCAGCCACTCCAGAGCCTCCGCCCGGTCAAGCTCGTGCATCTGCTTCAGAGCCCGTGCCCGCAGCGTCAACGTGTCCAGACTCGGAATGCCCGGCATCCCACCCGCAACCGGACTCCCCGGCTTCACGTTCAGGGGCAAAGTCCGCCGAGGCATCGGCAGCCGCGCCTGCCCTGCCAGATGCCAGGCCTGTTCCAGCAGTCCCTTCGCCGCTTTCGGTTCGCGGATCAGCCGCTTCTCGACCACCCGCACCAGAATATCCGCCGCAATCTCCGGCGGCGCCACGGCCACTCCCTCGATCAACCGCTCCAGCGGCGTCGATCCGGCGCAGGCGGCGCAACCCAACAGGAGCATCGCCGCCAGCGCCTTCATTTTCTGACCCGCTCCATGACCGCGGCCACGGAAGCCGTCACGCGCTCTTCCACATCCTCGGCGAACGGGGCATCGAGGTTGTACCACTTCATCGAGTCGCCGCCTTCGTAGCCGCCTTCGCGCAGGATCCGCAAGCTCGGGATGTAGCACATCACATCGTTGGAATAGCCAGCCACCATGAGCCGTTCCCTGGGGTACTGCGCCGTGAATTTCAGCGCGTAATCCACCACCACTTCGCCCCCCAGCGTGATCAGAGTGAATCCTTTCTCGAACCGGACCGCCTGCACGGGATAATTCACCTGCTTCATGTTGCTGAGGACGAGGCGCGTGAGTTGCAGCGCCGTACGGAGGCGGCCCTCGACCGGTTCCATCGGAGTCCGTGCGATCCGCGCCACTTCGCGCGCGAGTTCGCCGCCATGCTTTTCGGCGAGTTCACGGCGGCTCCGTGGTTCGGGGTTCTGATCGCCGCCGCACAACATGAAGAACAGCGCCGTCGCTCCGGGGAACTCCTTCTCGAGTTGCGCCTGCGCGTATCCCGCATAATCGCCGGAAATCTCGAGGAACTCCGCCGTCAGTGTTGTGTTGTGACAGGCGTAGCCGAACAGCAGCGCGCGAATCTGGCCGTTCGGGGCGCTGACGCGCAGCACCGGGACGCGGTGATCCACGGGTGCGATCTCGCGTTTGCGCCGGTTGATGGCGAAGCCCGCTTCGCCATAGTCGAAATGCAGGCGTGCGGGCGCCAGGTCCCCCAGCGATGCCCCGATGACGGTGACCAGTTTCTCCGCGAGGGTGTTGGTGTAAGCCCGGATCTTCGCCAGTTCCGCTTCGTCTGACGGAGCCATGGGCGACAGGTTCCCGTCCACCATCGGTCCCGTGTGCGTGTGGGAGCTGTTCAATACGAGTTGCGACCGTTCCAGCTTGTACTTTGAAGCCACCTCGGCCGCCACCCGGTCGCTCAGCGCGGCTGACAATCCGATGATGTCGACCGAGACCAGCACCACCCGGCCGCCACGACCATCCTCCAGCGCCAGCGCCTTGGCCTGAATCGGCATCTGGACCCCCGTCGAGGGCCGCTTCCGCGCCGCGTAGCCCGACATCCAGACCGGCTCCTTCGGCGTGATGTCGATTCGTGCCACTCCCGCCCTTGGCGCCGCCGCCACGGCCGGAATCCCCCCCAGAAGCAATGTCAGAATCAGTGTGTACAACATCACTCCTGATGCTACACCGGCAAACCGGCCGCAGGCACAGTTCATCCGCCAGTTTCGGCCGGGCAGCGAATTCGCCGGGCCTGTTATCCAGGTGCGAAGCACGTAAGTCCGAATGGGGGCGACAGAAAGTTCGAATGGGGTCCGCATGGAGTTCGCTCGGGGTTCGCTCGGGGTTCGCTCGGGGGTTCGTGTGGGGTTCGAACCGGGGTTCGAATCGGGGTTCGAATCGATGTTCGGTTGTTTAGTTTCAGTTATTTGCGAGGGAAGGTGAGGTTGATCTGCGATGTAGTTTCTGGAGGAGGACGTTCCCTGCGCGGTCTTTGCGTTCATTGGGATGGAAGAGCAGATGGAATTGATGGGTCTGGGCGCGAGGGCGGAAATGGGGCTGGTGGCGGTCGTGTGGCTGGTGTCGAGACCGGGGTTGGCTTTGCCGCTCATTGTTGTACTCCTGCTTCACAGTTTCGCAGGCGACGAAGCGGGAATCGGGTTGAGTTCCCGGCAAGTGATTGATTTCATGGGGAAGAATTATTTCGCGATTGTGTCAAGGGTCCGCGGCCCACACTCATCGCCGCCGCCGCCGAAGCCCTCTATCGCCTCGGCGCCCAGACCGTCCTCGTCGGCGACGGTCCCGGCCACGTCCGCGACACCGCACTGCTCCTCGAAGAAAGCGGCCTCCGCGATGCGCTCCTTTCCATCGGCCGCACCCGCTTCATCGATCTCAACTTCGATCGCGTCCACGCCGTCCGCACCCAAACCGCCCTCACCACCCTCAACGAACTCTGGCTCCCCGAATCGCTCCTCGCGGCCGACGTCGTCATCTCGATGCCCAAGATCAAGACCCACCACTGGGCCGGCGTCACCCTCAGTCTGAAGAACCTCTTCGGCGCACTCCCCGGCGCGGTCTACGGCTGGCCGAACAACACCCTCCACTGGCAGGGCATCGACAACTCCATCGTCGAACTCGCCGCCACAATCCCCATCCACTACGTCATCGCCGACGGCGTCGAATCCATGGAAGGCAACGGCGCGAAGAGTCGGCACACTCGATTAGTCCCACTGGGAGACAAGTTCCGGCCAGGGAATCCTCATTGCCCAGAAAGACCTGTACGACACTACGACTACAACGAATAAGCTACCTTAGCTTCTACGCCATCTAGGAGAACGACAACTGATTTCCCTATTTTCGACTGGCCGCAGGGGGACCGGGGTGCGGGGGCAATGGGGGAGCCGGCAGCACTTCGGGAGAAATGTATTTTCCTGCTGCTAGGTCTCTGACCCTTTGTCCGAAACTGAGCACATCCTGGCCATTGTACATCGCCAAGGCCTTGGAAACGCTAGGTAAGAACTGCACCCTGCCATCGCTTATCTTCGCCTTGCCGGACCACACGCCAACAACACCAAATCGGCTAAGACCTGTGTTGTTGACGATTTCCGCTCGACTGTCGTCCCTCTGCAGGAACAATACGTATCTAGACCCCTCCTCCAGCAAACCGTCCCGATCCACTTCCGTCTCGGAAGCCCCACTGCGGCCTCCAACTTGGGCTACTAGGACGCTGTTCGCCTCTTTCGGCAAACTACCCTTTAAGATTGTATTCACCAGCACAATAGCATGCGTTTCAACAATGACCAGACGCTCAGAGGCGTTCCTCGCAACTGGTTGATGAGTGGAACCCACAGTGCAATCTACGATCAGTTCTGAGCCACTTACGAGCTGCTCAAGTGAGTCCGCTGGGTTGACGGGGATGAGTTTGAGGACACTCTTCCCCTCGCGGTGCTTTTCCGTTCTTTTGGCGCTCTCTTGGCCCTGAAGTAGATTCTGACAATTCTGACAAGCCAAAATCAGAAATCCGACCATAATACACTGTCGCAACATCACTATTCTCCTTACTCCAATGGTGTGCCGTCATTACCTGACAGAAGGCATATATCCGTTCAGGGACACATGTCGCCGTAACAGTATCGCTCATTAAAAGCACAATGGCCTGGACTGCTGGGATATGCCGAATTAAATGCCGTTTTGTCTTTGTTCGTTGGAGAATCAACTCCACAAAAAAACGCCGGAGATACCGACTCATACATGACGCTGCCCACCTCAGAACAGATACCCCGCCTGATTAGGGGTTGAGAGTGACCGAGTTGGAGTGCGTGTCCGAGTTCGTGAGTAATAACGTAAGCAGCAACATCCTGAGGGGATACACTAGCGGCAGTGCCGAATGCATTGATGGCTGCTGTGTTTAGGATAATGTCCACGTAATACATCGCGCTTGAATTCATGCAAGCGCCATTGCATCCAATCCGTTCGCCGTAGCACGGCGAGCAACCTTGCGTGTAGAGTGCGGCCCCCCCGAATGTGCCCGCTGGAAGTGATCCGTCGTAAACCCATATATCACTAATCGTCGAGTCGGACTGTAGTGGAACTTTGCTTTGGGCGCTGTTCCACCTACCGATGGCCGTCGTAACTGTGGAGCTACCAAAAGAAGTAGTCGAATAGTATCCGACGGGCCTCCATCTCCAATAGGCCGTCGCTTGTGGCTGACCACAGGAATTGAAGTCGCTCGGCGGGATGACGGGAGGACTTCCGGACGACAGTGCATTTGAATACACAGTAAAACTTGGCAATCGCGGCGCATCTGGCAGGTATGTGGGATCTGGGTTGGTTGGCGTCAGTTGAACTCCGTTGACGTACCAGACCTGATGGTAGGACCCGACATACTCCTGCGATTCAGTCGCCTGAACTGACCAGTCGCCAAATGCGTTCGTTGTTCCAAACACGTATGGTGGCTGTCCATTCTGGACGACAGTCACTGTGCCAAACGGTGTGGCTCCTGTAATTGTGACTTCCACGATATTGCCGACTTCGAGACTCGTGAATGGGACAGACACGTTGCGCAGGGCAACTGATCCAGTTTGGCCGAACGCCGCCGACAGGGTGAAACACACACAAAAAAATGAGAGACGCATGGCAAGATGAACTCCTTTCTAAATGTACGCTATTAGAGAGTTGAGATTGAGCACGCTCCTGGCAATCGGTCGCCATGCGGGCGCATCCAACAGGTCGTGAGACTTGACTACGGACCCCTACAGTGCTCGTGAATCGGCTCGCCGGAGAGAAGACTCCGATTAGGGCGACCGCCGCGTCTGGCGGAGACAGCTGATCGATCCGGGTTCGCCTTCTTGACCTTGGATTGAACAAATGCATTGGAAATGATCAGACATCGACGATCTAGCTCTGATTCGCCCAGAGATCGGTCAGGCATAGGCACAACCAAGACCAACTGAGCGCCCAAGTCGGTTGATGCAGCGGAGGTCTGCAGTGCTCGATGCATCTTGCTGGATGTGGCTCCGACTTAGTTCACCCGCTTCTGGCGGGATCGCCAAAAAACCATGCACACTCTCATGCTCTTAAAGCTGCCCTTTCGAAACCATTCTAGCCGGTCACCTGTCCGATCGAATGCCGTAAATGCCGTTAATGCCGTTAATGCCGCACGCCGTCGATTTATCTGCGATCCCCTGCGCCGCGGAGCCATACCTCGATATCTCTTCGGCGGAATCGCCACAGCCTTCCCATTTTGTGGGCCGGGATGAGGCCCACTTCGGCCCACTGGCGCAACGTTCGCTGGGCCACCCGTCGCCATGCGGCCACCTCTCGGATTGTCAGGATCTCTTCGTCCTGGGCTGTTTGACTAGCGACCACCGTCTGCGGGGTTGGGCGGCGATTGGCCTCTTGTTGTTCGGACAAGAGGACCACCTCGATGTCACCAACGAACAACTCCCGCTCGGCGCGGCCGGCCGACGCGGGCGTGAGAGACCGATAAACCTCCGACTCACGCCAGTGTTCCACGACTCTGGCCGGGGCGGCTCCGAGGCTTGACAGGTAAACGTCGAAATCAGCCTTCTGTGCCTCCAGCCCCATCTGGAGCCAAAGCCGAAAAGCGCTCTCGTGCAGTCGCCTCAACATACGGTGGATCTCTTCTGCTCTCGACCTGTCGGTGATCGCTGGGTGGGTATAGGTGCCAGTGGCGAAATCACGTAAATGAGCTAGCTCCACGATTTTCTCCAGAACCGAGGGCAATCCGCGGATGTCGGATTCAAGGAGTTCCGCTAGATCGCGACTCGGCATTTTCGGCGGCATGAGAAGCTCTACCAAGACGGCTTTCGGTAGCTCGGACTTGACTGTATGGGGTGCCGAGGAATCCAGACACCCATGAGTAAAGACGTTTGTGGTGGTCGTGTTAACAGGCAAGTGACGGGGTTGAGTGCGGCGAGGTTTCACCCGATTGTTGGTGCTGGTGACGTAGTATAAATGGATAAGGGCTAGTGACAGTGCGAAACCCCGCAGAAAGCCTATGAAATACACTGACGATCAGATCAACAGGATTTACGACCGTACATCCGGCTACTGCCACATTTGCCGCAAGAAGCTTGCCTTCAGGAACTACGGCCGGTATGGCGAGAGAGGGGCTTGGCACGTGGAGCACTCGCGGCCTCGCGCGAGGGGCGGAACTGATCATGAGAACAACCTCTTTCCGGCCTGCATCGCCTGCAACCTCGAGAAATCAACAGTGTCTTCCCGCACAGCTCGCGGCTGGCACGGCAGGCGTAAGGCCCCACTTTCTCGCACCCGAAGGCTCGAGTCGAAGAAGTCGGCGGCGGTTACCTGGGGGATGCTCGGCGCGGCGGTCGGGACTTTGGCCGGGCCCGTGGGTATCATCTTCGGCGCGGCGGTCGGCGCAACGCTCGGATACTAGGCCGATCCGGACGAGCGCTGACAGGGCAAACCCTTCGCTTGCCTGGCCCCCTCACTCCAACAACCCCCGCACACGCGGCGCCCTCACCGCCAGCCCCTGATCCGGATACCCATTCAGCACGAGCCACTCCCGCTTGGCCGGCGGGAGCTTGCCATAGGGGATGCGGTCGGGGTGCTCCCGCAGCAACGCCTCGAACGACGACTCCGCAATTCCGCCCTTGAACCGCCGCAACAGACCCTCCCGCAGCAACCGCTGCACCGTCGTCGGCGACCGGTGCGATGTCCTGCGCCACCTGCGCGACCGTCAACCGCTGATGCTCGACCTCGTGTTCCGCCTTGCGTGCGCGCCAGACCCACTTGCGCACGGCGGAGCGCGTCCGCGCATTCGGATTCGCCCCCTGCCGGATCTCGTCGATCTCGCGGCTCCCCCAGCGCGGCTTCCGCCGCCACGGCCATTCCTCGCGCGGCAATGTCCGCCGCAGAAACTCCTTCACCGCCTCCACCGTCCGCGCAGGTCCGGAGGCCAGTCCGGGCGGCCACCGGGAGGCCGGACCATCCTCTGGACAGCCACCTCCGCCCCAGCCGGCGAACCGGCGCCGGAAAGCGCGTCGAAGCCGTGAAGAACTCCCTGAAGGACAGGAGGCCGGGTTTCGGCCGCCGGGGCTTTTCCTGACCCGCGGTTGTGATAGCGTTGGAGCCAGGCGGATGATCCGCCGCGGGTTGATTCGGAGTTCAAGTCATAATCGCTGAAAAAGGAGCAGACATGGGAGACAAAGGCGGCAAGAAAGACAAGGAAAAGAACAAGCAGCAGCAGACGGCGAAGCAGAAACAAGGTCAGCAGAAGAAGCAGGACAGGGCCCCGGCCAGGAAGCCGTAGCCGCATCCGGGTTCGCCCGGTTCTGATTCATCGCTGGACGCCGCCGGCCTGACCCGTCCCACTGCACTTTTCTGATGAAAATCCGCTTGCCGCACCAGCCACGTCTGGCAGAACCGCCTTTCCGCCGGTGCGATGGATGCACGCCACACCCAAGGCGCCGGGCCTCGATATCGCCTTCTGCACGAATCCGGAGGCATCGGACACCGAACCGCATGAATTGGGAATAGACGAGTTCGTCGAACCCGCGAAATCCGCAAAGCCATGCCCGAAGTGCGGCACAGCCTGCCCGCACCTTCCGCGGTGGCCACCACCCACGTCAGGGCCAGCCTCTGGCGGATAGGGAACGAGTTCGAATTCCTGAGAAGAGTGCCGTGGGACGGGTCAGGCTGACCACGTGCGCCAACCACGTGCGCCACGTGCGCAACATGCGCACGCACCAGCGCCTCGAACGACGACTCCGCAATCCCGCCCTGGAACCGCCGCAACAGACCCTCCCGCAGCAACTGCCGCACCGTCACCGGCGACCGGTGCGATGACCTGCGCGTCCGCACATTCGGATTCGCCTCCTGCCGGATCACTTCCAACTCCAAACCGCCTGGGGCCAGCAGGCGACACTGACGCTGAGTTCGTCCAAAAGGAGGCCGGGAAGCGGTTCTGGCGCGGGAGTTCCTGGCGGTCAAGCGGGAGGGGTGGTGAAGCGCAGCCGAGGCGGAAGTGCTTGAAAGGACTGGAGCCACCCGCCGGGATCGAACCGGCGACCTGCTGATTACGAAGTACAGGAACCGGTTCCAAACCCTCCAATGGCTCTATACTGATTGCTCTGTTTTCAACAACTTGGGGAATCTGCTCTCGCTCGGTCAGTAACCTCAAGGCACCCAATCAGATGGGGTTCTGGCACAGTTTTGGTACAGGACTTGGACTTCAGCCTGGAGGAGCAGCGGCAGAACACTGCTTCCGCCTCTTCTGGTCTGCGCCTCTGTTGGTCCATTCGGGCCATCTCCTTCTCAAGGCATTTTAGCTTTGGCCTTTGTGCTCAAAGTCACTTGCCGATGTCCAGCACACGTGCACCTCCTCGAGCGCAGATCAAACTCCGGTCAGCCCGGATCCATATCCTGACGACGCGGTGAAATATGAGCACGTGCGTCGGACGGTTTCGACCTTAGGACTAAGACGGGCATCGTGAAGGTGAAGTACTCCAGCAAGACGAAGTTCGAACGGAACGAGAAGCCGGCTGAAAGGAGCCAGATGCGTCAGGGCGAGAAGGTTGGTGTCATCGGATCGAAGATGCCCACTGGCGAGATCATGGCGAACGAGATCCTGCTCGGGGTGCCAGCGCCGAAGCCGAAGGCTCAGTAGGCTGGATCGGGGGAGGCGGCTCCGGCCCACAAGCATTGATGATGGAGCCGGATTGAGCAGTCCATCGGCTCTACGAACCTCGCGGGCTAAAGAGGATCACGGCGGCGCCTGCCAGACAAATGGAGGCGCCGAGCGTATCCCAGCGATCGGGCACGGCCCCTTCCACGGCCCAGAGCCAAAGGAGCGAGGCGAGAATGTAGACGCCGCCATATGCCGCGTAAGCCCTGCCCGCGTGTTCCGTCTCTATTCTCGTTAGAGCCAAAGCGAAAACGATCAACGAAACCAGCCCCGGAATGAGCCAGAGCGGGCTCATGTGCATGCGCAGCCAAGCCCAAAACGCGAAGCATCCACCAATTTGTGCGACGGCGGCAACACCGTACCAGAGCAGTGATCTCACAACCGGCGCCTTATGTGCTTGGACTGGAAATCGCAATGCCGGGAAGATAGAAACGCAATGCTATAGTAGAAGTTGAATGGCTCGTTCGTCCATATTCCGGTTTGTGGCGGTGTTTCTACTGCTGCTCACGAGTGCGGAATTGTACGCGTGCGAAGTGCTTGCGCCGGAGCAGTGCGAGAGCTTCGGCTACCCGCAGGACGGCAACCCACAGCAAAGCGATGACAACTGCATCTGCTGCTGCGCTCACGTGATTGTCGTCCAACCAGTGCTGCTCGATGCCAGCGTCTTGGTCATCACAAGCCTCGACCCCATTGAACCTCGCCAAGTCGAGCGGCAGCCCTCCTCGATCTACCACCCACCCAAAGCCTGACCTTCCGCCGAATCCGAAATCGATTCCCTGGAGGTTCGTGTGTCTACCATCCGACTCACCGTCGGCCTGGCAGCCGCATGGTTGGCCGTCCCCGGTTTGGCTCAAACCAAGCCGGATTCGTCCCCAAGCGCGTTGCTGGCAAAAGCGATAGAGAGCAACCGGGATCTGCTGGCTGTCAGTCAGCGGATCGACGAGGCGCGAGGCTTGCTGCGCCAGGCGGGCGTCCGGCCCGCGCCTACGTTGGAAGCGAGCGGGACCACCGGCCGGCCGCTCGGCACTGTCGGCGAGGAGCAGTTCGGCGCAGGCATCTCGCAGACTTTGGAGACCGCTGGAAAGCGGCCCCTGCGGATTCGGGTCGCCGAGAAACAGCTTGCCCTCGCCGAGGCGGAGTACGACGAACGGGTTCGCCAGCTTCGATTCGAGGTCCGGGCCCGATACGCGGAGTATGCCGCCGAGGACGAGCGACTGCAGATCGTCGAGCGACTGCAACAGGCCTACCGCCGTTCGCTGGAATTGACGAAGGCCCGCGTCGAACAGGGCGATGCGGCGGCGCTCGAACGCGACCTCCTCCTCGTTGAGTTGAGCCGGACCGAGGCGCAACGCGCGGCGATCGCCGGAAGGATGCAGGCGGCGCGCGCCGAACTGGCCAAGCTCGCGGGACTGCAGGATTCGCGGGCTGTTGAACCGCCAGTCACCGGGCCGCTCGCGGAAGTCCGGCTGGATCTTGGGGAACTCCAGAAGAAGTCGCTGGCGCAACGCCCCGACCTGAGAGCCGCCGAACTCGTCCGGCAACAGGGCGAGGCTCAAGGGTCGCTAGCGCAGGCCGAAGGCAAAGCGGACGTCACGCTCTCGGCCGGATACAACCGCGTCTATTCGCGATTCGACGAGCAACTGGGGCTGACGCCGGGAGGCATCCCAACTGTCCTGCGCGACCGCGACGACGTGCTAACCGTCGGAGTCTCGATTCCACTGTTCGGGCGCAGCCGCAACCTCGGCAACATCGAAGCCGCGGTGGCGAGAACGCGAGGCGCGCAGTACCGGCGCGAGTTTCTCGAACGTTCCATTCCGCTGGAGGTCGAGTCGGCCTGGGTGCGGTACACGAGCGCGCGCCAAGCCTACCAAATGTTGGATCAGACCGTATTGCGACAAGCCGGCAAGAACCTGGAAGTGATCCAGAGCGCCTACCGGCTCGGTCAACTCCGTTTGCTAGACGTACTCAACGAGCAGCGCCGGCTGCTCGATACGCAACTGGCGGCGGTGGACGCAAAGCTCGAAGTGCAACGCGGAATGGCGGACCTCGAAAGGGCCAGCGGAGGAGAACTGCAATGAGATACGGAATACTGTTTGTCCTGTGCCTTGCCCTGGCATCCTGCGCGAGGAAGGAGGCGGCGGAAGCCGTCAGGCCCGAAAGAACGGGCGACGAAGCGCACGCCGAAAAACACATCGAAGAAGCGAACGTCGTCGAGTTGAGCGCCGAAGCCCAGCGCCGCGCCGGGCTCGTCATCGAGGAGGTGAAGCCCGGCAAGGTCGAGGTCCAGATCAAGGCGACCGGAACGGTGCAACCCATCGACAGCCGCATTGTTCACCTCCGCCCTCTGGCGCGCGGACGCGTTATGCGGGTGCTGGCCAGGATCGGCGACCGCGTGGAAAAGGACCAGGTGTTGGCCCACTTCGACAACATCGAGGCTGGCGAGCTATCGAGTCAGATCGATGCCGCACGCGCCGAACTTCAGCGCATCCGAATCCAATTGGCGAATTCCCGGCGTCAGGCCGACAGAGCCCGAAACCTCCTGGAGGTCGGCGCCGTTCCGGCCAAGGAATACGAAGCCGCCGAGTCCGAAGCCAGGGCGCTGGAAGAGGCCGTACGCGCGCAGCAGAGCACCCTGGCGGGGATCGAGACCCGGCTCAAACGCTTCGGGGCCTCTTTCAACGGTGACGCATCCCTGACGACGATTCGTGCGCCCTTTGCCGGCGTCGTCATCAAGACCGAAGCCGCGCCGGGCGATGTAATCGATTCGAGCAGCATCCTCTTTTCGGTCGCCGACCTCAGCCGCGTGTATGTCGAGGCTCAGGTGTATGAGAAGGACCTTGGCCGGATTCGGATCAATCAGCCCGTGTTCATCACCGTGGATTCCTACGCCGGCGAGGTCTTCGAGGCCAGGGTGGCGGCGATCAAGGACATCCTCAATCCGCAGACGCGCACGGCTGCCGTCCGCTGCGAACTTGCCAACCCTGGAGGCAAATTGAAACTCGAGATGTTCGCGAATCTTGCGATCCCGACCACGGACACGCACATGGCGCTGACCGTACCCTCCGAAGCGGTCCAGACCATCAACCGCAGGCAGGTCGTTTTTGTCAGGAAGGCAGATCTGCACTTCGAGGCGCGCGAAGTACAGGTGCTGGGCGATGGCGTCCGGCTCGAGATCAGCGGGGGCCTGAAGGAAGGAGAACCCGTCGTCGTGAAGGGCGCGTTCCAGCTCAAGTCGGCGTTCCTGGCCAAGGAACTGGAATCGGAGCACGGCCATGATTGATCGCGCATTGGCCTGGAGCATTCGTTACCGCTACGCCGTAGTGGCGCTGGCAGGATTGTTGGTGATCGCCGGCGTCTACGCCGCGCTCGATCTTCCCGTGGACGCAGTTCCCGATGTCACCACCAATCAGGTGCAGATCAATACGAAAGCGCCCTCGTTCACGCCACTCGAAATGGAGCAGTACGTCACCTTCCCGATCGAGGTCGCAATGAGCAACCTCCCGCAGAAAGAGGAAGTGCGTTCGATCTCGCAGTTCGGGCTGTCGCAGGTGACCGTGGTGTTCGATGACGGCGTCGATATCTACCGCGCCCGGCAACTCGTGCTCGAGAGGCTGCTGGAGGCGCAGCAGCAGTTGCCCGATGGAGTCATTCCGGAACTGGCACCGGTGAGCACCGGTCTGGGGGAGATCGTGCAATTCACCCTGGAAGTTCAGCCCGGCTCGCCCAAGAGGTACAGCCTGATGGAACTCCGGACGGTGCTCGACTGGTTCCTCAAGCCTCAGCTTCGGACCGTACCGGGCGTGATTGAGGTCAACAGCTATGGGGGCGAAGAGCAGCAGTACGAAGTTCTGGTGGACCCAGCGAAGCTGGTCGGCTTCCGGCTCACGGTGCCGCAGGTGATCGAGGCGCTCAAGCGCAACAACCTGAATGTCGGCGGTGCGTATCTGGAGCGCGGCGGCGAGCAGCAACTGATCCGGGGCGTCGGCATGATTGAGTCGCTGCGCGACATTGAGAATGTGGTGGTGGCCGCTGGCGGAGGAACACCGGTGTATGTGCGCTCGGTGGCTACGGTACGATACGGATCGCAGATCCGGCAGGGTGCAGCGACGCGAAACGGCAAGGGCGAGACCGTCATGGGCGTGGCGATGATGCTTAAGGGCGAGAACAGCCGGCAAGTCGCTGGGCGCGTCGTAGAAAGACTCAAGCAGTTAGAGAAGGCGATGCCACCGGGAGTCGGAATAAACATCTTCTATGACCGGAGGGATCTGGTGGACCGCACCGTACGTACGGCGGTGAAAAACCTCGCGGAGGGCGGCTTGATCGTCGTCGCGGTGCTGTTCCTCTTCCTGCTGCAGATCCGAGCGGGCCTGATCGTGTCGGCCGCGATTCCACTATCGATGCTGGTAGCCATCATTGGCATGAGGCAATTCAACATCTCGGCAAACCTGATGAGCCTCGGCGCGATCGACTTCGGGCTGATTGTCGATGCGGCGGTGATCATCGTCGAGAACTGCGTGCGGCGATTGTCGCAGGAGCGCCATCGGCTCGGCCGGGCGTTGAGCGGCCAGGAACGCCGCGCGGCGATTCTGGCCGCCAGCGTCGAGGTACGCAAGGCGAGCCAGTTCGGCGAAATCCTGATCATTGCAGCCTACCTGCCTATCGTGTCCCTCGTTGGGATAGAGGGCAAGATGTTCCGCCCCATGGGACTCACCGTGATCCTCGCGCTTTCGGGAGCGCTCGTTCTGAGCCTGACGCTGATTCCAGCGCTGTGCGCCATCTTCCTCAAGGAGGGAAAGTCGCCGCTCCAAACGGCACAGACGGAGGGCGAGATGGAGGAGGAGAACCCGGTCGTGAGGCGCCTGCAGCGCCTCTATGTGCCGGTTCTCGAATTCACGCTTAATCATCGAATGCTGACGATCGGCATCGCGCTGGCGTTCGTCATCGTCTGTGGCGCTCTGGCCACGCGGCTTGGGTCGGAGTTCCTGCCAAAGCTCGAGGAGGATGCTCTCGCGATCAATGCCGCCAGACTTCCTGGCGTCTCCTTGCCCGAGTCGGTGAACATGACCAACTCCATGGAGCAGGCGCTGCAGGAGTTCCCGGAAGTCACTGAGACCGTGACGCGCATCGGCCGGCCGGAGATCGCCACCGATCCGATGGGCATCAACCTCAGCGACACCTACGTCCTGCTGAAGCCGCGGGAAGAGTGGACCTCTGCGGCATCGCGCGAAGAACTGGTGGAAAAGATGGAGGCCAAGCTGAAGGAGCTTCCGACGATGGCCTACACCTTCTCTCAACCGATTGAGTTCCGAATGATGGAATTGATCGAAGGCGTGGGCTCGCGCTCCGATATCGTCATCAAGATCTTCGGGGAGGACCTTGATGAATTGCGCGAGCAGGCCGGCCGCGTCGCCAAAGTCGTAGCCGGCGTGAGAGGCGTCGCCGACCTGAAGGTCCAGCAGTTGAGCGGCCAGCCGGTGCTCAGCATCAAGGCCAACCGCGAGGCCATCGCGCGCCATGGGATCAACGTTTCCGACGTTCAGGAGTTGATCCAGACGGCGATTGCAGGCTCCGAGGCGGGCCGTGTCCTCGAAGGATTCAAGCGCTTCGGTCTCGTCGTGCGGCTCGACCCTTCAGTACGCTCCAGCGCGAGCGACTTCGCCAATCTGCTGGTGGCAACGCCCACGGGGCAGAACATTCCGCTGGCTCAACTCGCGAGTTTGAAGAGCGAGGAGGGTCCACTCGAGGTCAGCCGGGAGAACGGCCAGCGCCGAATCTCGATCGAGGCGAACGTGCGGGGACGCGACGTCGGCAGCTTCGTGGCGGAAGCGCAGTCCAGGGTCCAGCAATCGGTGAAACTCAAGCCCGGATACCTCATGGTCTGGGGTGGCTTGTTCGAGCACCTCGATTCCGGCAGGGCTCGCCTGATGGTGGTGGTGCCCCTCACCTTCCTCCTCATCTTCGTTCTGCTGTTCATCACCTTCCACTCCGCAGGGCAAGCTGCGCTGGTGTTCACGGGGATTCCCTTCGCCATCACGGGCGGGATCCTATCGTTGCTTGCTCGCGACCTGACGTTCTCGATGAGCGCTGGCGTCGGATTCATCGCCGTCTCGGGCGTGGCCGTATTGAACGGAGTCGTGATGATGGCCTTCATCAACCAACACAAGCAATCCGGCGTGAGTTGGGCCGAAGCGGTTCGAAGCGGAGCCTCGTCGAGGCTCCGGCCCGTGCTGATGACGGCGGCTGTCGCGAGTTTCGGCTTCCTGCCGATGGCGCTGTCGTCCAGCGCAGGTGCGGAGGTGCAGCGGCCGCTGGCCACCGTCGTGATCGGCGGACTGGCGACCTCCACGCTCCTTACCCTGCTCGTGCTGCCGACAATGGTGTTGAGTTGGGAATCGAGAAAGGGGGATTGACGCAATGGCACGTCCCATTCAACCGGTTCTCAGGTACAAGATCGAAGGCATGGATTGCGCCGAAGAGGTCGGCATCCTAAGGCGGGAAATCGGCCCGATAGTCGGGGGTGACGACCTGCTCGCATTCGACGTCCTGAACGGCGTTATGAGCGTTGCTGGCCTGGCCCCCGAAGATCAAGGACGGCTGATCGAAGCCATCGGGCGAACGGGTATGCGCGCTCGGCCTATCGAGCCGGCGCAGGTTCCGCACGAGTCGACCTGGTGGGCACGGCGAGGCCGATTGGCGCTCACAGCCACCAGCGGCATCTTGACGTCCGCAGCCTTTGCGGTTCATGTGCTGATTGCAGGTGGTCTCACTTCGGCGATCGGATCGGAGGGTCTGGGCCACGCTGAGGCGGCGCCGCTAGCGGCGCGGTTCCTCTACCTCCTGGCAATCGCGGCGGGAATCTACTTCGTCCTGCCGAAGGCGCTCTTCGCCGTCCGTCGCGTGCGGCCGGACATGAATCTCTTGATGGTAATCGCGGTCCTTGGAGCGGTCACGATCGACGAGTGGTTCGAGGCCGCGACGGTCTCCTTCCTGTTCTCTCTCTCGCTCACGCTCGAGTCGTGGAGTATTGGCCGCGCCCGGCGCGCGATCGAGAAGCTTCTGGATCTTGCACCTGCGGTCGTCAGGGTGGTCGGGAGCGACGGTGCGATCCAGGAGTTGCGGCCTGAGACCGTTCCGGTTGATTCGCGGTTCATCGTTCGACCCGGTGAGCGAATGCCGCTCGATGGCGAAGTGTTGGCGGGGACGAGCGACGTCAATCAGGCGCCCATCACGGGTGAAAGCCTTCCAGTTTTGAAAGGTCCAGGATCTTTAGTCTTTGCGGGGTCGATGAATGGCCAGGGCGTACTGGAAATCCGCTCCACCAAACTGAGCGGCGACACGACCCTGGCCCGAATCATCCGCCTCGTTTCTGAGGCCCAGCAAAAGAAATCCCCCTCCGAACAGTGGGTGGATCGATTTGCCCGTTATTACACCCCGGCGGTGATGGCACTCGCTTTGCTCGTGATCATCGTTCCAGTTCTGATGTGGGGCCAACCATTCGATCGTTGGCTTTATCAGGCGCTTGTCCTGTTGGTCATCGCCTGCCCTTGCGCATTGGTCATCTCGACGCCAGTCAGTGTCGTCGCCGCGATTGCCGCCGCCGCCCGGCACGGCGTCCTGATCAAGGGCGGGGCCTATATGGAAATCCCCGGGAGACTCAAGGCGATGGCCTTCGACAAAACCGGCACGCTGACGGAGGGCAAGCCCGCGGTGGCGCAAGTGAGTGCTCTGAACGGGCATACCGAGACTGAGTTACTGGGGAGAGCTGCAGCCATGGAGATGCACAGCGATCATCCTTTGGCCGTCGCCATTCTTGAGTATTCTCTTAGCCAGGGAGTCGCCGTTCAAGCCGCTTCGGATGTTCGCGCTGTCCCTGGCAAGGGAATTCGAGGCCGATGGGATGGCCGGGAGTTCTGGCTAGGCTCGCATCGCCTGCTGGAAGAACTCGCTCAGGAGACTCCCGAGGTGCACGAGCAACTCGAATCGCTCTCCGCAACCGGCCATACGGTCGTCGTTGTTGGAAACGACGAGCATGTGTGTGGGTTCCTCGCCCTGGCAGACCGTATCCGGCCACAGGCCGCGACGGCGATCAGACAGCTTCGCTCGCTGGGCGTCGATCATCTTGTGATGCTGACTGGCGACAACCGAGGTACGGCAGAGGCCATTGCGAAAGAGGCCGGAGTGACTGAAATCGAGGCGGAGTTGCTGCCTGAAGAAAAAGTGACCGCGGTGGAGAGCCTTGTGGGCAGACACCAGACTGTGGCGATGGTCGGTGACGGCATCAACGACGCACCGGCGCTGGCGCGCGCCTCGCTCGGCATCGCGATGGGAGCCGGTGGAAGCGACACCGCCATCGAAACTGCCGATATCGCTCTGATGTCGGACGACCTCACCAGGCTGCCCTGGTTAGTTCAGCACTCCAGGCGGATGCTGGCCATCATCCGCACGAACATTTTTCTATCCCTGGCGGTGAAGGCGCTGTTTGTCGGACTCACACTTGCGGGTCACGCGTCACTTTGGGCGGCCATCGCGGCGGACATGGGCGTATCGCTGCTCGTTATGGCGAATGCGCTAAGGCTACTTCGCGATAGCGGTCGGGCAGCCTGACTTGTTCCAGTCGGCACGAGGAGTGCACTAACGCTCGCCACTTCCCCTACGTCGGATTCTCCCGGAAACCGCTTCTGAGTCGGGCTCTTCTCGCTGCTTCAAAATGTACCGCACCGGCAACCCTCTGGGCGCCGGTGCGGGACAGGTGATTCAAATGCTTGCCCGCGAGTAGCTCGGACGACTCCTGCTTGTGTCGACAAGGACCGGCGGGGCCGCTACTTTCCGACCTCTTTCGCCATCGCCTCGTGGGCCGCGGCCATGGCACGCATCTCCTTGGCCGCCTTGCGGCAGTGTTCGGCGAAGTACTTGCAGTGCTCTGCCGAATTCGGCGACATCGGAGTCTTTGAGGAACCCATCCTCGGATTCCGCGTGTACTCAACCGCCAGTGCCTCATGCTCCAGGGCTTCCGCCTCATGCTTCTCTGCCATCGCGTTGAAGTGCCGAGCCAGCTTCATGTGATCAGCCGGTGTTTTCGCGTTCGCAACCAGCGC
>DNFG01000039.1:0-7654 GCA_003487005.1 Bryobacterales bacterium | reverse complement strand
AGCGCAAAGAGGAGGCCGGAGGTTGCTGTTCGGAACCACCGCGTGGTTGATTGTTTCATCTTCAGATCTCCTTTTTCGTCTGGTTCAGCATCTTGGTGAGCCGTGACACCTTGAGTAGTGCAAGTCCACGTCCAAACCGGCGCGAGGACTCAGGGTGCCTAGATTCAAGGGCTTGCGAATATCGCAGCAATTATTTCGATGATCCCGTGCCCCAACAGGAGCAGCGAATGGAGACTATTGGGCACCCGCACCGCATGTGCACCCGGGGCATCCGTTCAGAACACGATCCTGGGTGCATCCGCCAATCCACACTTGTCACACGGCCCGTGGGTTCAGTTCGCCATCATCCTGGCCGGAACGATTCTCGATCAGCAATCAGGACGCAGAACATGACAATCGACGCCCATCAGAAGATCAGAAGTGATGACCAGCCACGCGCGGTCGTAGATACCGGTAACCCAGTGGTAACGAAGGGCAGGTATGTAGTCATTCGGGCCGCTTCCAGCGGCCACGGCGCGCCTAGCTTGTGGTGCGATTCCTTCGGATGTAGCATTTGCTCAGGGGAGGGGTGGCTATGAATCAAAGGTCCTTCGCTTTCGGGTTCGTTTCGATTCTTGCGCTCGTAGGCCTAGGCTACTCAGGTTGGCGCTACGTCGCACGGCGGGAACATCAAACTTGTCGCGCCTGTTCCCGCCCAGTCCACGACCACTCGCGAACCATAGCGTCGATCAATGGCAAGCTCGGCTATTACTGCTGTCCCGCCTGCGCCTTATCTGAACATCAACAGGCAGGCAAGCCGGTTCAGGTCACGCAGCTGACCGACTACATGCGAGGCGGCGCCCTAGTCCCTTCGGAGTCGTACATCGTGCAAAACAGCGATATCAACCCCTGCACCCGTCACGAGGCGGTCATTACTCCTGACAAACAGCCGGTGCACGCTCAGTTCGACCGATGCTCCCCAAGCATCCTCGCCTTCCGTGATATGAAGGCCGCCCAAGCTTTCGTAGCCGAACATGGAGGCCAAGTTGACAGGTTCTCCGCCTTCGCCTCGGCGTTTCAGCGATAGCAGCCTGCTGCTACTGAAAGTCTTCTCCGGGCGGCCAGACGTGACCAGGTCTTTGCGACTCCAATAGGCGGTGTTCTCCCAAGCGGAAATGGATGGCTCACGCCGCTGCTCGTCGGAGGCGCAAGGCATTGCCGACCACTGAGACGGAGCTGAAACTCATTGCGGCCGCCGCGATCATCGGGCTCAACAGCAATCCAAAGATGGGGTAGAGCACTCCGGCCGCGATGGGCACTCCGAGAGCGTTGTAGACGAAGGCAAAGAACAGGTTCTGCTTGATGTTTCGCATCGTGGCGCGGCTCAGGCGTCGCGCCCGGACGATGCCCCCGAGGTCACCTTTGACGAGGGTCACGCCGGCGCTCTCCATCGCCACGTCAGTACCTGTTCCCATGGCAATCCCGATCTGGGCCTTCGCCAGCGCTGGGGCGTCGTTGATGCCGTCGCCTGCCATGGCCACGAACCGGCCCTCTCTCTGAAGCCGCCCAACTGCGTTGCTCTTGTCTTCCGGTAGCACTTCGGCAATCACATCGTCGATTCCCAGCTTGCTGGCCACCGCCTGCGCCGTCGTTCGACTATCCCCGGTCAACATGACGACTCGGATGTTCTCTTCGTGCAACTGCCGAATGGCTTCCGCCGTGGTCGCCTTGATTGGGTCCGCGACACCGATCAGCCCCGCGAGTTTGCCGTCCACGGCGACGAACATGACGGTTTGTCCGTCCGCGCGCATCGTCTCAGCCTCCTGGGTCATGCTCTCCGGATTGACACTGAAGTCTTCCATCAATGGGCGGTTGCCGAGGAGCAATTCCAACCCATCCACGCGTGCCCTAACGCCCTTGCCCGTCATGGATTCAAATCTCTCAGCGGCGAGAACCGGAATGCCGCGCGATTCCGCTCCAGCCACGATGGCGGCTGCAAGGGGGTGTTCACTCGCACGCTCAAGACTCGCAGCCAGTTGTAGCAGCCGCGCCTCATCAAAGCCGGGCGCAGGTCTCACCGCGATAAGTCTCGGCTTGCCTTCGGTGAGCGTTCCGGTCTTGTCCACAACCAAAGTGTCCACCTTACGCATGAACTCGATGGCCTCGGCGTTCTTGAACAGCACACCCATCGTCGCACCTTTGCCCGCCGCAACCATTATCGACATCGGCGTCGCCAAGCCCAATGCGCATGGGCAAGCAATGATCAGCACTGCCACCGCCGCGATCAAAGCGTGGGCCATTCGAGGTTGCGGTCCCACCAGAGACCAAATGACGAACGTCAATACTGAGACACCGACCACGATGGGTACGAAGTAGCCGGCCACCTGATCGGCCAGCTTTTGAATCGGTGCGCGGCTCCTCTGCGCTTCAGACACCATTCGCACGATCTGCGCCAGCATAGTCTCCGAGCCGACGCGGTCGGCCCGCATTACCAACGTCCCGGTACCATTCAAAGTGGCCCCCGTCACCCGATCGCCAGCACCCTTTTCAACCGGAATCGGTTCGCCGGTGATCATGGACTCGTCCACACTGCTCTTCCCCTCCACAACCACGCCATCCACTGGAACTCTTTCTCCTGGCCGGATGCGGAGATGCGCCCCAACCTGCACATGTTCCAACGGGACATCCGCTTCTGAACCGTCTTCGCGTACCAGGCGTGCAATCTTCGGTGCAAGGCCGAGAAGGGCCTTGATGGCTGACCCGGTCTTGCTGCGTGCCCTCAGTTCCAGGACCTGGCCGAGCAGAACCAACGTGACAATGACAGCGGCAGCCTCGTAGTAAACTGCGACGTTGCCGCCGTTGTCACGGAAGGCTACAGGGAACACTCCGGGCGCCAGTGTGGCGATGAGACTGTACGTATAGGCAACCGACACGCCGAGGCCGATGAGCGTGAACATGTTCAGGCTCCGGTTGACAACCGAATGCCAGCCGCGAACAAAGAACGGCCAGCCGCCCCACAGGATCACAGGGCTGCTGAGGAGGAGTTCAATCCATGTCCAGGTCCCCTTCGAGGCAAGTTGTTGCAGAGGCTGTCCGGGGATCATCTCTCCCATCGCGGCGATCACTACCGGGATGGTCAAGACGACGCTGATCCAGAACCGTCGGGTCATGCCGGCCAGTTCGGGATTCTGTTCCTCGTCGGCCGAAACCACCTTGGGTTCAAGCGCCATGCCGCAGATCGGACAGCTTCCTGGCTCGCTCCGCACGATTTCCGGGTGCATGGGGCAAACGTACTCGGTGCGGCTGGCCGACGGCGGCGCAAGAGGTTCTAAGCCCATTCCGCACTTCGGGCAGGAGCCAGGTCCTTCCTGGAGGATTTCGGGATGCATCGGACACGTATACTCAGCCGCAGTTGAAGCGGAACCCGATGCCATTGCGCGCGACGGGGCAGGTGGCGGAACGACGTACCTGTCTGGCTCGCTCCGGAACTTCTCCAAGCAGTGCTGGCTGCAGAAGTAATAGGCTCGTCCGCCGGACGATTCCGTCAGACTGGTGGACGCCGGGTCCACGCTCATGCCGCAGACCGGATCACGTGATGGTTCGCTTGGCGGCAACTCGCGGCGATGCGCGGCGTGCCCCCCTTGCTTGTGCTCCATACGACGACCTCCTTCCTCTCGATTCCATCAAGACAAGGCCTTACGGCTCGACTGCCCTCGACGGCCTGCGCTCGGGTCCGTGCCGGCTTGTGCCAGCACGCTTGTTCGCAACAGGCTGGAACCAACTGCGTCGAGGCTCTACTGGAACGCTTCCACTTTCTCGATGGCGATACCCTTGAGCTCGGCCTTCTCCATCACGGTACCCGAGACCTTGACCTTCTTCTCGATGAAGCCCATCAACTTCGCGTTCGGGTTCTTGTGATCCAAAGACACAGGCAAGTACAGGGTCTTCGTGGCCTCGTCATAGATGGCGAGGGGATTTCCGGCGCGAGCGCAGGCCTCGGCGCACTTTGCATGACTCGGCCCCGAACTGTTGTGGCCAACAAAGCAGGCGATGTCGACCACCTGGCCCGTGATCTGGGCGGTCTTCCCGCCCTGGTGTTCATGCGAATGCTCTTGCCAGGCGAACGCGCCGCCCGCACCCAGCACGACCAGAAGTACAAATCCTGCCTGAAGTTTGCTTTTCATTGGTGTCTCCCTAGTGCGAATGGCCGGCGTGCCCGCTGGCCGCTGGTGCAGCTTCAATCTTGTCGACTTTGAGGACCTTCGTCTTCTCGAACAGAGTTCCGGTTACGGTGACCTTCTGGGCCGCGAATTTCTCCGGGGTCTGTTGATCACTCAGTACGTAGATGTCCTTTCCGACCAGCAGCGCATACTTCCACTTCTTCGGGTCCATCTTTACGCACTCCCGGACGCACTTGTCGTCCGGCGTGATGCCCATGGTGTGCTTGGCTCCGCACATGGTGTCGGTGATGACTCCAGTGAACGTTTGCGGTTTGTCGGCGGCGGCGAGCAGCGCCGCGCCAAAGATAAGTGTGCTGATGAACTTGTTCATTTTGCTGTTTGATTCCTTTCTTCGATCGAAGTCAAAAACTGAAGCCCTTTGTCCTGGTTTAGGCGCCGCCACAGCGCCTCAAAGCGCTTCTCGTCCAACGGTCGCTTGAGTTGGAAGTTGAAGCCCTTCATGCTGCCGTAGTGCGTCTTGGCCCGTTCGTAGGTCGTGAGCGTGAGCTGGTAACGGTCTGAGGTGCTGACGTTCTCAATGTCCTGATACCGCCAGGTGCGCGATTGGCGCGACCGGTCAGTTTTGTAGACAATCCGATCCGGCCCGACCTGGAGTATGCCCTCCGACCCTTTGATGGTCCCCAGGAGTTTCACCGGCAGTTCCCACACCACGTTGGGTTGGGGATCGGCCATCGCCGCGACGAATCGCCTGTCCAGCTTGTCCTTCAACATCGCGTAGGCGTCTTCGAAGGACTTCCCCTTGGGTAAGAGGAATTCGAATTCCTTGTCGATGCCGAGAAGCCACTTTCGATCCTTGTAGGCGACGAGCACCAGTTTGTCCGGGGACACCCAGAGCTCCTGGATGTCCTGATAGTCAAACTGAACGCTCTCCAGCTTTGGCGGCTTCTTGGCATTCTTCTTTCGCTTGCCCTCAGGGATCACCTGCTGGTAACCGACGCCTTGGTCGTTGATCGTCAGCACGCCTTCGCTTACCTTGGTCTTGAGAATCCAACGGTGGTCGTGCAGCGGACGATCGTGGCGAACTTGATACGTGAGTTCGGCCGCCCCCGCTGGGACGAGCGCGAGGAGCGCTACGACCAGACCTACGAAACGACTAGTTTTTTGACTTCTGTGTTCCATTTCCAGACCTCATAAATTGCGGGGTAGACCACCAATTCGAGAATGAAGGACGTGAAGATGCCACCGATCATGGGAGCCGCGATACGTCTCATCACATCCGCGCCAGCTCCCGTAGACCACATGATCGGGACCAGCCCCATGAACATCACGGCAACCGTCATGAACTTCGGGCGGATGCGCTTGACGGCGCCGTCGTGGATCGCGTTTTGAAGGTCGGCCAGACTGTTCATCTTGCCTTCCTTCTTCGCGCCTTCATAAGCGATGTTTAAGTAGAGCAGCATGAAGATCGCCGTCTCGGCGTCGACACCAAGCAGAGCGATCAAGCCAACCCATACGCCAATGCTCATGTTGTAGCCCAACAGGTACAGGAACCAGATCGCGCCTACTGCCGAGAACGGAACGGCCAGGATGATCAGCATTGTCTCCGTAAGCGACTTCGTATTCATGTAAAGCAGCATCATGATTAGAAACAGCGTCAGAGGCAGGATGACCGTTAGTCTCTCCCGGACCCGCTGCATGGACTCGTACTGTCCGCTCCAGACCAGGGTGTACCCGGCCGGAAGTTTCACGCTCTCGCGGATCAGTTCTTTGGCCTCTTCCACATACCCGCCAACGTCGCGCCCTGCGACATCAACGTAAACGTAGCCATTGAGCATCCCGTTCTCATCGCGCAACATGGCGGGGCCGCTCGAAAGCTTGATGTCGGCAAGTTGCGAAACCGGAATCTGCGTTTTGCCGTCCATAGTCGGCACCAGAACGCGGCTGAGCCGGTTGATGTCGCTGCGAAAGTCCTGCAGATAGCGCACATTGACGGGGTAGCGTTCCCGGCCTTCGATGGTGGTCGTCACATTCTCCCCACCCACGGCGCTCATCACCACCCCTTGGACATCCTCCATGCTGAGACCGTAACGGGCCATCTCCTCGCGCTTCCAATCGAAGTCCAGAAAGTAGCCTCCCCCCGTTCTCTCAGCAAATACGCTTCGAGTTCCGCGCACTTTCGGCAGAACGCTCTCAATGTTCGTGCCGATCTGTTCGATTTGCTTCAGATCGGAGCCATAGACCTTGATGCCCACGGGGGTGCGCACTCCGGTGGTCAGCATGTCGGTACGGCCCTTGATGGGCATCGTCCAGGCGTTCGAGACACCAGGCATCTGCAAGGCCGCGTTCATCTCGTCAACGAGTTGTTCGCTTGAGATGTGGTCCGGAGTGATGTGCCCGAATGCGTTCTTGAGCCAGCGTGGCGCCCAGTTCCACTTCGAGTACCAGGTGTCGACTTTGCGCCACTGGTCCTGCGGCTTCAAGACGATCGTGGTTTCCATCATCGAAAACGGCGCCGGATCGGTGGACGTTTCAGCCCGGCCGGACTTGCCCAGTACGGTGAGGACTTCGGGAAACTTCTTGATGATCCTGTTCTGGGCCTGCATGAGCTTTTGCGCTTCCGCCACCGAGATGCCAGGGAGCGTCGACGGCATGTAAAGCAACGTGCCTTCATCGAGGGGGGGCATGAACTCGGACCCGAGCTTCTCGTAAATCGGGATGGTCACCACAACCATGGCAACTGCTCCCGCGATGACCAGGTATTTCCAACGCAGCGACCAGCGGCAGACGGGGTCGTAGAGTTTTATCAGAATCCTGCTGATCGGGTGGCTCTCCTCGGAGTGGATCTTGCCAACCAACACGGCATTCACTACACGCGCCAGCCAACGCGGCCGGAAGCGAAAATTCTCCATGTGCGTGAATAACAACCTCATCGCCGGGTCCAGGGTGATGGCCAATACGGCGGCGATGATCATGGACAGGTTCTTTGTATAGGCTAACGGCTTGAAGAGCCGGCCTTCCTGCGCCTCCAGGGTCAATACCGGCAAGAACGCGACTGCGATCACAAGCAGTGCGAAGAAGCTGGGACCTCCCACTTCTTTTACTGCGTCAATGACTACCCGGTGGTAGTCCTCCTTGCGTCCGGTCCGCTCCCACTCCTCAAGCTTCTTGTGAGTCTGCTCCACCACCACGATGGCGGCGTCTACCATTGCGCCAATTGCGATCGCGATGCCGCCGAGCGACATAATGTTGGCGCTGACGCCCATCATCTTCATCGGGATGAATGAAATGATGATTGCGATGGGAATCGTCAATACCGGGATGATCGCGCTCGGGATGTGCCAGAGGAAAATGAAGATCACCAGCGCCACGATCACCATTTCCTCGGTAATCGTTACCTTCAGGTTTTCGATGGAACGAAGAATCAGATCGGAACGGTCATACGCGGAGACGATCTTCACTCCTTCCGGCAAACCGGGCTCGAGGTCTTTGATCTT
>DNFG01000201.1:1712-10270 GCA_003487005.1 Bryobacterales bacterium | reverse complement strand
CCGCGGCGTCGGCATGGACGTCGTTCGCTGCAATATTGAGCGGATCGGCGGTTCTGTGGAGTTGAACAGCCGCACCGGCGAGGGCCTGTGCGTCCGGCTCAAGATCCCGCTCACTCTCGCCATCATCCCCGGACTGGTTGTCAGTCTCGCAGACCGGTGCGGCCCCCCCCGGGATGGCGCCTGTCCGGGCATGGCCTTCGTGATCCCTCAGGTGAATCTCGTCGAACTCGTCCGGCTGGAAGGCGACACCGGCCAGGCCAACATGCACCGGATTCGCAATAGCCGGGTGTACCGTCTTCGCGGCCAACTCCTGCCCGTGGTCGATCTGCGCGAGGCGCTCGGCCTGCCTGGTGCGGACACTCCGGCCTCCGTCGTCAATATCGTCGTCGTTCAGGCGGAGAACCGCCAGTTTGGCCTCGTCGTTGATGGGATTCAGGACACCCAGGAAATCGTCGTGAAGCCGCTCGGCAAGCAACTCAAAGGTCTCGATGTGTATGCCGGAGCGACTATCATGGGCGATGGCCGCGTGGCGCTGATTCTCGATGTCGTCGGTTTGGGCCAGCGCGCCGCTGTCCTCGGCGACACCGGACCGCACACCGGACCGGAGTCCCGCACCTCCCCCATGCTGGACCGGCAGCGGCTGCTCGTCTTCGGCGCAGGCCGGTTCGCACGCCTCGCCGTGCCCGTTTCCCTCGTGTCGCGTCTCGAGGAGTTCGCCCCTTCGGACATCGAGTCGGCCGGGGGCCGTGATGTTGTCCAGTATCGTGGCGGCATTCTCCCCCTTGTGCGGCTGGCCACCCTGCTGGACCCGGGCTTGCCCGCCATCGGCGCCCCGGAACAATCACTCGAAGTCATCGTCATCCACGACGGCGACCGTGGCACCGGGGTGGTCGTCGACCGGATTCTCGACATTGTCGAAGACGAAGTCAGCGTGCGCGAATCCGCCGCATGTGCCGGGATTCTCGGCTCGGCTGTCGTCGGCGGCCGTCTCGTGGACCTGCTCGATCTTCGATTCGTGCTGGAACATGGCCGCTTCGGAGCGCGCTCCACCGGAGGCGGCGAGACGGTCCTCGTCGTTGAACCCTCCGGATTCGCCCGCGGCCTTCTGCGAAGCGGTCTCGAAATGGCGGGCTACCGCGTTGTCGAGGCGGCCTCCGCCCCCGCCGCGCTGGCCGCGCTGGAAAAACACCCCGGCGCAATTCTCGCCGCCTCGCTGGATCTCGATCCGGAAGGCCGTGAATCGCTGATGGCCGCCGGCCGCCCCCTGCTCGCCCTCGCCGCGGATGCAGGACAGCAGGCGGGCTGGAGTGCCGCCCGCGAAGGCCTCGAGGAGTGCCAGTGCAAGTTCGACTGGGAGGCCATGGCCCGCAGTCTCAAGAAGCTGTCCGCCGCCGTCGCCGGCGGCCGCGAAGTCCCGGTATCCGCCGGGCCGGGGAGGTCCTGATGTCACGGCCACTGGCCATTGAACCCGTCGCTGCCCGTTCCAGTGTCCGGGCGGGCGCACAGTACGCCACCTTCTTCGTGGACGGTCTGTTCTTCGGGGTGGATGTGCTCGAAGTGCAGGAAATCCTCCGCGAGCAGACCATGACTCCGGTCCCGCTCGCCCCCGCCGAGGTCGAAGGTCTGATCAACCTCCGCGGCCAGATCGTCACGGCGCTCGACATGCGCCGCCGCCTCGGCCTCGCGCCCCGCAACACCGCCACCGCCGCCATGAATGTCGTCATTCACACCGGCGGCGGCGCCGTCAGCCTCCTTGTCGACGAAATCGGCGATGTGATTGAAACCGGCGCGGCCGCCCTCGAACCCCCGCCCGAAAACCTGTCTCCCTTGACCCGCGACCTCATCGCGGGCATCTTTCAACTCGAAGAGCGGCTCCTGTTGCTGCTGGATGTGGACAAAACCGTGCAAGTCACGGCGGCGCCGGCCCCCGGGCCCGCCGGTGTGTAGTGAAGGAGAATCAGAATGGCTCGATCAACCAACAATAGCGGCAGGAACCGTTCCGCCGCTCACGCCAACACCGGCGCGGCTCTCCTGGAGCCGCCCGCCCCTCCCTCGGCGCGGGAGTCTTCAATCGCCGACCAGGCCTACTTCCTCGAAGCCCTGCCGATTGCCGTTGTGGCCATGGATACCGCCCATACCATCCATTACATCAATCAGTACGCCGCCGATGTAGCCGGAATGCCTCGCCAGGAATGTCTCGGCAAGAAGTTCTGGGAAGTCCTCTACGACAGCGACGCCTGCCGCAACGAAACCTGCGCCGCCGGCAACGCCGTCCGCACCGGTAAAATCGCCACCGGCGAAACCCACCTGAAAGTCCGCGGCCGCGACTGGCCCGTCCGCGTCATCTGCTCCCCCAGGTACGACCGTCAGGGTCGCACCATCGGCTGCTTCCAGGTCATGTATGAGGCCGACAAGGAAATCGAAGTCTCCGGAGAAATCCTCCGCCTCGTCAAAGCCGCCGAATCCGGCGAACTCGACCGTCGCGGCGATACCGCCCGCTTCACTGGCAACTACCGGACCCTCGTCGACGGCATTAACACCCTCCTCGATACCTTGATCCGCCCCCTCCATGTCGCCGCCGACTACGTCGACAAGATCTCCCGCGGTCAGATCCCCCCGCCGATCACCGACCACTACCAGGGGGACTTCAATACCCTCAAGAACAACCTGAATCACTGCATTGAGAACATCAATCATCTCGTCGCCGACGCCGGCATCCTCGTGGAAGCCGCCGTCGCGGGTCGCCTCGATACCCGCGCCGATTCCTCCCGCCACGAAGGCGATTACCGCAAAATCGTCGACGGCGTCAATCGCACACTCGATGCTGTCATCGAACCCGTCAAGGAATCCTCCCAGGTCCTCGCCCGTATCGCGGCCGCTGATCTCACCGCCCGCGTCCAGGGCGACTACCAGGGCGATCACGCCCGCCTGAAGGAGGACATCAACCGGATGGCCGCCGATCTGCACGACAGCATCCGCAGTTTCGCCCAGAGCGCCCAGACGGTCGCCGCCTCCAGCGAGGAATTGACCGCCGTCAGCCACCAGATGGCCGGTAATGCCGAAGAGACCGCCACCCAGGCCAATGTCGTCTCCGCCGCCAGCGAGCAGGTCTCCCGCAACGTCTCCACGGTCGCTTCCGGCGCCGAGCAGATGCAGGCCTCCATTCGTGAGATCGCCAAGAACTCGAATGAAGCCGCCCGTGTCGCCAAAAACGCCGTCAATGTGGCCCATTCCACCAACGAAACCGTCACCAAACTCGGTGAATCGAGCCAGGAGATCGGCAATGTCATCAAGGTGATCACCTCCATCGCCCAGCAGACCAATCTGCTCGCCCTCAACGCCACCATCGAGGCCGCCCGCGCCGGAGAAGCCGGCAAGGGCTTCGCCGTCGTCGCCAACGAGGTCAAGGAGCTTGCCAAACAGACCGCCAGGGCCACCGAGGAGATCGGCCAGAAGATCGAAGCCATTCAGGCCGATACCAAGGGCGCCGTCAGCGCGATCGCCGAAATCGGCACAATCATCAACCAGATCAACGACATCTCGAACTCAATCGCCTCCGCCGTCGAGGAACAGACCGTCACCACCAACGAAATCGGCCGCAACGTCAACGAAGCCGCCCGCGGCACCGGTGACATCGCCAAGAACATCTCCGGCGTCGCCGTGGCCGCCAAAAACACCACCCAGGGCGCCGGCGACACCCAGCGCGCCGCCCAGGAATTGAGCCGGATGGCCGCGCAACTGCAATCCGTCGTCTCGAAGTACACCTTCTAGGTCAAACTGCGGGAGCGGGCCCGGCGCCCGCTCCCCTCCCAACACCATGGAACAAACGCACAAACCGAAAGCGCTCATCGTGGACGACTCGCGCGCCGTCCGGATGATTCTCGCGCGGAATCTCAGAGAACTCGGTTACGAAACCGGCGAAGCCGGCGACGGCGTCGAGGCCCTGCGCCTGCTCACAGCGGATCCTGGCGGCTTCTCGCTCGCCCTGGTCGACTGGAACATGCCCGAAATGAATGGGATGGAGCTGCTTCGCGCGGTCCGCGCCGACGCCCGCCTCGCCGCGCTCACAGTCCTCATGGTCACCACCGAGACCGAGATCGAGCACATGGCCGCCGCCCTCGATGCTGGAGCCAATGAATATGTCATGAAGCCCTTCACCCGCGAAATCCTCTTCGACAAGCTGCAATTGGCCGGCTTGGGGCCACTGGGACAATCATGAACGTCAAGAGCCGGAAAATCCTGTTGCCTGGCCAGAAGATCCGCGCTCTGGTTGTCGACGATTCCGTCGTCATCCGCCGGCTCGTCAGCCACGCTCTCGAAGCAGATCACGGCATCGAAGTGGTCGGCGTCGCCGCCCATGGCGGCATCGCTCTCCAGCGGATTCCCCAACTGAACCCCGATGTCGTCACTCTGGATGTCGAAATGCCCGAAATGGACGGCCTCGAAACCCTCCGTCACATCAGGCGCGACTATCCCGGCCTGCGCGTCGTCATGTTCAGCACACTGACCGAGCGCGGCGGGCTGACCACGCTCGAAGCGCTGTCCCTGGGCGCCGACGACTACGTCACCAAGGCCTCGAACGAGGGCAGCCTCGACCGCTCGATGGTCCGCCTCCGCGAGGAACTGATTCCCAAGCTCCGGCAGTTCTTCCAGCCGCCCGGACCCGTGCCTGACCATTCGGCGCCCACGCCCCTCCCACCGCCCGTCCCCGTCTTCACGCAGCGGTCCCGCGTGCTGACCATCGGCGTCTCCACCGGCGGCCCCAACGCGCTCAGCCTGGTCCTGCCGGCCATTCCTCCCGGTTTTCCCCTGCCCGTTCTCGTCGTCCAGCACATGCCTCCCCTGTTCACGCGCCTGCTGGCCGAACGCCTGAATGCCTGCTGCCGGCTTCGCGTCAAGGAGGCCGAATGCGGAGAACTCTTCACGCCCGGCACCATCTACGTGGCCCCAGGCGACCGGCACCTGCGCTTCTCCTCCACCGGACGCGCGGAACTCGACGACGGTCCTCCCATGAACTCCTGCCGTCCCGCCGTGGACGCCCTCTGGCTCTCGCTCGCCTCGGTCTGCGCCGGAGCCGTCACCGCGGTCGTCCTGACAGGCATGGGTCAGGACGGCCTCCGCGGAGCCACCGCCCTCAAAGCCCAGGGTGCCCGCGTCATCGCTCAGGACGAGGCCTCCAGCGTTGTCTGGGGTATGCCTGGCGCCGTCGTCCAGGCCGGACTCGCCGACCAGGTGCTCCCACTCGACCGGATCGCGGAGGCACTATGGCAAGCAGCTTGACGGGGCTGCCCCCCGTTCCCGCCATCGAAGAGGCCAACTACCGGTTTCTTCAGCATCTCGTCTACGAAGGCTCGGGCATTGTCCTCGAACAGGACAAACACTACCTGTTCGAAACCCGTCTCGGCAGCATCGCCCGCGCCCAGGGAGCCGCCTCCGTCAACGACCTCTGCGCCCTGCTGCGCGGCCCCGGCGCCACCGCCCTCCTCAAGTCGGTGATCGAGGCCATGACCACCAACGAGACCTACTTCCTTCGGGAGCCCGCCCAGTATGACGCCATCCGTCAGGTTCTCCTGCCCGCGCTCCGCGCCGAACGCGCCGGACAGCGCAGGCTGAGCTGCTGGTCGGCCGCCGCCAGCACCGGGCAGGAGGCCTACAGCCTCGCAATGATCCTCGCCGAGGAGGGGCTTGATGACTGGAACATCCAAATCCTCGGTACGGATCTGAACGACGCCGTCCTCGAACGCGCCCGCGCCGCCCGCTACCACCAGATCGAGGTCAACCGCGGCCTGCCCACCGCCCTGCTGCTGCGCTACTTTCGCCGCGCCGGACTCGATTGGGAGATCGGGGACCGGCTCCGGCGGATGGTCCGCTTCCAACAGTTCGATCTCCGCGCGCCCATGCGCTGCTTCGGCCCCTTCGACCTCGTCTTCTGCCGCAACATCCTCGTCTATTTCGACGCCCCATCGCGCCGCCGCATCCTCGAGGAGATCCACGGAACTCTCTTCCGGGGCGGCTGGCTCTGTCTCGGCGGGGCCGAATCGCCCTCCGGCCTCGATGCGCTCTACGAACGCCGCGCCGTGGGCTCCGCCATCGTCTATGTGGCCCAGTGACCCAGGAGGTACTACATGAAAATCGACTATCCCGCCGCGGAGGTGACACAGATCGTGGCCAGCGTCTTCGAAACCATGATGGGTCTCGAAGTCCGGCCGGACGAGACAGCTCCGGAACCCCTCCCGGACCCCGTGACCGCCCTCGTTCATCTCACCGGTGAGCGGACCGGCGCCCTCCTGCTTGGCTGCGATCATGCTCAGGCCTGCCGCTGGACCGGCCGCTTCCTCGGCATGGCGCCGCCCCCCGCACTCGATCCCGATGTCCGTGACGTTCTCAGCGAACTCGCCAATATGATCGGAGGAAATCTGAAAGGCGCCATCGCCCCCGGCGCTCAACTCTCCATGCCTTCCGTCATCGACGGAAGCAACTACCACCTCCAACTCTCTGGCGCCGCTCAACCACCATGGCAATGGTTCGTCTGCGCGGACGGCCGGTTCCGCACCGTCTGGATGGAGCGCGATGTCCCCGGTTGAACCCCTTCCGCATCCGCCACATGCACCGGCTTCGCCGGCCCGGACCGCCTGCACCCGGCGCCGGCCGCCCGCGATCCCCGCTCACAGCCTGACCCCGGCTAGATCGCCAGTCCGTGAATCCCCATCGTGCGGAACTCGTACTGCTGAATCTCTATCGCCGCCTGGCCCTGAACGCAGCGCACGATTCTCCCGCGGGCGATCATCTTCAGCGCGGTCCGGTTGTCCAACTGGGCAGGCCAACTGATTGCCATCTCGATCTTTTTCCCGGGGATCAACGCATGCTCGGTCGTGAAAGAGATGCCATGACTGCTCATGTCGATCGTCTTGCCCGACCCGGACTCATTCCCGCTTCGTTTGCTGAGAACCTTGTAGCGAAGTTCCCGCTCGATCGGAAAGCGGTCGGCTTTCCGCCGCTCCGGCCCTCCCAGCCGGGGCGTGCTACTTGTGGAATTGCTGAAGAAGTTCATTCCTGATTCGCTCGTGCAACTAGAATGACCCGAATCGGGGTCTCCGGGCAATAGACAGATGGTTGTATTTTGCTTGCGGTACTTGGGTACCAGTATCATGGTGCCCATGAAAACCCTCTATCCCCTGCTGCTGCTTTCGGCCCTGGCGGTCCTCCCGGCTCTCGCCCAGAAACAGGCCGTCCGCACCGACGGCGCCGCGGGCTCGCTGCCATTCTCGCCCGGCATCCTCGCCGGTGGAACCCTCCACGTCTCCGGACAGGTCGGTTCAAACCCGGAAACGGGCAAAATCCCCGATGTCTTTGAGGACGAAGTCAAACAAACCCTCGACAACGCCGGCCGCGTGCTGAAGGCCGCCGGCTACGGCTTCGCCGACGCGGTCTCGGTCCAGGTCTACCTGACCGACATGACCCTCTTTCCCCGCATGAACAAAATCTACTCCACCTACTTCCCCGATCCGAAGCCGGCCCGAACCACGGTGGGCGTCTCCGGGCTCGTCGGCACGGCGAAAATCGAGATCACCATCACCGCCTGGAAGCCCGAAAAGAAATAGTCACCCCTCCGGGTCCTCCTGCCGGCTCGCAATCCACGCCCGGATCGCTTCGAGCCGCTCTTTCAGCCGGACCTCGAAACCGCGCGTCGACGGCTCATAAAACCGCTGGCCGGCCAGCGCCTCCGGCAGGCAGGGCATGGTCGTCAACGCCTCTGGCTGCTGATGCGCGTGCTCGTATCCGGCCCCGTAACCCCATTCCTTCATTGACTTGGTGGGCGCGTTGCGCAAATGCAGCGGAACCGCCTCCGCCGGCCGTTCGCGAACCAGCGCCCGCGCCGCGTTCAGCGCCCGGTAGCCCGCGTCCGATTTCGGCGCCAGAGCGAGATATAGCGCCGCCTGCGCCAGCGCCTGATCCCCCTCGGGTATCCCCAGAAAGTGCACCGTCTGCTGGCATGCGATCGCCTGCTCCACCGCCCGCGGGTCGGCCAGACCAATGTCCTCCACCGCCATCCGGACCAGCCTGCGCGCCAGATACATCCGGTCCTCGCCCGCCTCCAGCATCCGCGCCAGCCAGTACAGCGCCGCATCCGGGTCCGACGACCGCACCGATTTGTGCAGCGCCGACACCAGATTGAAGTGCTCCTCCCCCGACTTGTCATAGAGCAGCATCTTGCGCTCGATCGCCGATTCCACCGCCCCGGCGTCCAGCACCCCCTCCGCGCTCGCCGCCGCCGCGATCTCCAGGATGTTGTACGCCGTCCGCGCGTCGCCCGAGGCATACAACGCCATCTGCTCCAGCAACCCCGCTTCCGCCGTCAACCCCAGCACCGGCAATGCGCGCTCCAGTAAAACCACCAGTTCTTCCGCCGTCAGCGCGCGCAGCGCATAGACCTTCGACCGCGACAGCAGTGCCGAATTCACTTCAAACGAGGGGTTTTCCGTCGTCGCTCCGATCAGTATGATGTCGCCGCGCTCCACGTATGGTAGAAAAGCATCCTGCTGCGCCTTGTTGAAACG
>DNFG01000201.1:1128-1423 GCA_003487005.1 Bryobacterales bacterium | reverse complement strand
AAAGCATCCTGCTGCGCCTTGTTGAAACGGTGGATCTCATCGATGAACAGCACCGTCCGCTGGCCCACGTGCCGCAGCCGTTCGGCCTCCGCCATCACCTGTTTGATCTCCTTGATCCCGCTCAACACCGCCGAAAACGGCACGAACGCGCAGCGCGTCTGCCGGGCGATCAGCGTGGCCAGCGTCGTCTTGCCCGTTCCCGGCGGACCCCACAGGATCAGGGAAGTCAGCCGGTCCCGCTCGATCTGAATGCGCAGCGGCTTGCCCGGCCCAAGAATGTGTTCCTGACCGACAT
>DNFG01000201.1:597-834 GCA_003487005.1 Bryobacterales bacterium | reverse complement strand
CCAGCCGCTCCGGCCGCATTCGCTCCGCCAGCGGCCGGGGCGGTACGGATCCGGGCTGGACGAACAGGCTCACGCGACCCTTCCGCGGCGTTGCCGCGCCGCCTCGTACAACAGCACCGCGCCCGCCGCCGCCGCATTCAGGCTCTCCACGCCGTGCGTCGGAATCCGCAGGCCACCCGCCGCATCTGTCAACACCGCCCCCACGCCCTGCGCCTCGCTGCCGATCGCCAGCAGGCA
>DNFG01000201.1:0-240 GCA_003487005.1 Bryobacterales bacterium | reverse complement strand
CCCGCCGCCGCACACACTCCACCACCAGCGCACCCGCCTCCATCCCCGAAACCGCCGGCAGCCGGAACAGCGATCCCGCCGACGCCCGGATCGTCCGCACGTGAAACGGGTGCGCCGAACCCTTCAGAAACACCACTCCCGTCGCGCCGAACGCCTCCGCCGCCCGCACCAGCGCTCCGGCATTGCCCGGATCCTGAACCCCGTCCAGCGCCAGCACCAGCGGGCACCCCCGAAACAGGT
>DNFG01000333.1:2077-3412 GCA_003487005.1 Bryobacterales bacterium | reverse complement strand
GGTGTTGAAGCTTCCACAAAGTCCGCGGTCTGAAGTTAACAAAATCACGCGTACTTTTTTTACGTCTCGTTTGGTTAGCAATGGATGAAACTCACGAACCTCTTCATTTCGAACAAGATTCTGAACGGTTTCTTTAATTGCAGATGCAAACGGTCGCGCCTTCACGATCGCTTCTTGGGAACGACGAAGGCGTGCAGCAGCCACCATTTTCATGGCCTTGGTAATCTGCTGCGTGTTCTTGACCGACTTGATGCGCCGGCGGATGTCAATAAGGCTCGGCATAGATGGCGGCCCCGCTTACTTCGAGAGCTTGTGCTCGGCGATGAACTGCTGTTTGAAGTCCTTCAGCATCGCCTCGATCTCGGCCTTGAGCGCGTCGTCGATGGCCTTCTTCTCCCGAATGGTGGAGAGGATCTCGGGGTGGCCGTTCTCCACATGGCGATAGAGTTCAGCTTCGAACTGGAGACAGCGCTCGACGGGAATATCGTCGAGGAAGGAGTTAGTGCCGGCGTAAAGAATGAGTACCTGCTTTTCGACGGGGAGAGGCTTGTACTGGGGTTGTTTCAGGATCTCGGTGAGGCGCCGGCCACGATTGAGCTGAGCCTGGGAAGCCTTGTCGAGATCGGAGCCGAACTGGGCGAAGGCGGCGAGCGCGCGATACTGGGCGAGGTCCAGACGAAGCGAACCGGCAACCTGCTTCATGGCCTTGATCTGGGCGTTACCACCGACGCGAGAGACCGAGAGACCGACGTCCACGGCGGGGCGGACGTTCGAGTTAAACATGTCGGCTTGCAGATAGATCTGGCCGTCGGTGATCGAGATGACGTTCGTGGGGATGTAGGCGGAGACGTCGCCAGCCTGAGTTTCGATAAACGGCAAGGCGGTGAGCGACCCGGCGCCCTTTTCGTCGCTCATCTTGGCGGCGCGCTCAAGCAGGCGGGAGTGGAGATAAAAAACGTCGCCCGGGAAGGCTTCGCGGCCGGGGGGGCGGCGAAGAAGGAGCGAAATCTCGCGGTAACTGGCAGCGTGCTTGGAGAGGTCGTCGTAGATGCAGAGCGCGTGACCACCCTTGTCGCGGAAGTACTCGCCCATGGCACAGCCCGAGTAGGGGGCGATGTACTGCATGGGGGCGGGATCCGAGGCCGTGGCAGCGATGACAATGGTATATTCCATCGCGCCGAAGGTCTCGAGGGTCTTGACGACCTGGGCGACGGTGGAGCGTTTCTGCCCGATTGCGACATAGACACAAATCACGCCCTGACCCTTCTGGTTGATGATGGTGTCGAGGGCGATGGCGGTCTTGCCGGTCTGGCGGTCGCCGATGATCAGCTCGCG
>DNFG01000333.1:0-1793 GCA_003487005.1 Bryobacterales bacterium | reverse complement strand
GGTCTGGCGGTCGCCGATGATCAACTCACGCTGGCCGCGGCCAATGGGAATCATGGCGTCGATGGCCTTGATACCGGTCTGGAGCGGTTCCTTCACGGGTTTACGGTCAATCACGCCGGGGGCAATCCGCTCGATAGGGCTAAACTCGGTGGTATCAATGGGCCCCTTGCCATCGATGGGGCGACCGAGGGCATCGACGACCCGGCCGACCATGGCCTCGCCAACCGGGACCGACATAATGCGGCCGGTCCGGCGAACTTCGTCGCCTTCCTTGATTTCCGTGTACTCGCCCAGCATGACGGCGCCGACCTCGTCTTCATCGAGGTTCAGTGCGATGCCGGAGACGTTGTGGGGGAACTCGATCAGTTCGCCGGCCATCACCTTGTCGAGGCCGTGGAGGCGGGCGATACCGTCGCCGACGGTGACAACGTAGCCGGTCTCGGCGACCTGCAGCGTCTGCTCGTAGTTTTCGATCTCTTCGCGCAGGACCCGCGCGATTTCATCAGCCCGGATTTGAGCCATCGTAAACTCTTGCCTTTATCCTTCCAGAGTATGCCGGAGCGCCCGGTTTCAAACGGTGCCGGCGAGGCGGCGGCGGAGACCATCCAACTGGCCCTGCACGCTGCCGTCGTAGACAGTGGACCCGATCTTCACGGAGAGGCCGCCGACAAGCGACGGATCGACCGTGTAATCACACAAAACCTGTTTCCCGGTGACGCGGGCGAGCGCTGTGGCCAGTTCAGTCTTCTGGGCCTCATCAAGACCGCGCGCGGCGGCGACCTGAGCGCGAACAACCCCGTTGCGCTCGTCGAGTTGGGCTCGAAAAGCGGCGGTAATCAGCGCGAAAAGCGAGACGCGGCGGCGCGTGGCAATCACGTCAAGAAAATTCAGAATGAGGTTGTCGAGGCCGAGCAACCCGCCGACACGGCGGAGAGCACGGCGTTTGTCATCGCGGGACACCGCGGGGGACAACATGACGCTTTTCAGCTCCGGAGCGCCGGCAAGCACTTCAGAAAAGGACTCCAACTGGCCGAGTGCAGCTTCGGGGGCGAGAAGCGCGCCTGGGCGGGCGACCACTTCCATGAGCGCCTTGGCGTACTGGTTGGCGACGGCAAGTGACATGACCGGCTAATTCCTTTCCGCCGCGGTGGCATTGAGGCCGGAAGTGAAACCGTGAACCAGGCGGCCCTGGGCTGCGCCATCCAGCGAGGCCTCGATCCGCTTCCGGGCGAGATCGATGGCGAGTGTTGCCGAGTAAGCCTTCAGGTCCTGCCGGGCAAACTTGACGGCAGATTCGATCTCCTGGAGTGTGTTCTGCTCGATTTTGGCCAGTTGAGCGGCGGTTTCCCTTTCGACGCGCGCGGTCTCGGCCTGGAGTTCGGCCGCGGCTTTCTCCCGCAGCGCCGCGACCTCGGAATCGAGGCCGGCGAGACGGGCCTCAATCGCCCGAGCCTGCGCGGCAGCCTGTTCCGCGCGGCGTTGCGCCTGGTTGAGTCCGTCGGCGATCTCTCGTTGCTGGCCGCGCAGAGCGGGATTGAGCACCTTGACAAACAGGTAGCCGATCCCGGCGGCCAGGATGGCGAAATTGAAGATCTTCTTGTAGAGGAAGGGGTCGCCGTGGCCGCCGCCGTGGTCGCCAGCGGCGAGCAGGGGGAGGGCCGCGGTCAGCAGGAATGCCAGCAGAAAACGGGGAGACATGGGCTAATTGACCTTCCCGGACAGGATGGAGTCAGAAATCCTGACGGCGAGTTGCTCGGCGTCGGCGGCCAGGGAGGCGCGGGCGTTGGCGGACT
>DNFG01000455.1:438-2620 GCA_003487005.1 Bryobacterales bacterium | reverse complement strand
CCCCCCCCCCCCCCAAACCCCCCTCCCCCCCCCCCCCCCCCGGACCCCCCCGCGCCGCCGCGTCCCGCGCGCTCGCCCCCCCCGTCGCCCCCCCGCCGATCACCAGCAGGTCCCACGGCTCGCGCCGTTCGCTCAGTCTTTCGACCATCTCCCCGCGGTTCACGCCTCCTCCTCCCATGCCGCCGCGCGCTCCACCGCCCGCGTCCACTGCCGCCGCCGCGCTGCCGCTTCGTCCGCGCTCATCTTCGGCTCAAACCGCGCCCCCACGCCCCACTTCGCCGCGATCTCCGCCTCGCTCTTAAACACCCCCACCGCCAGTCCTGCCAGGTATGCCGCCCCCAGTGCCGTCGTCTCCGCCTGCGCCGCCCGCACCACCGGCTTCTGCAACAAATCCGCCTGCGTCTGCAACAACAACCCGTTCACAGACGCCCCCCCATCCACCCGCAACTCGCCCAATTCAATCCCCGAATCCGCCCGCATCGCCTCCAGCAGATCCGCCACCTGATACGCGATCGAATCCAGCGCTGCCCGCGCCACGTGCGCCGCCGTCACCCCCCGCGTCAGCCCCACCAGCGCCCCCCGCGCATACGGATCCCAATGCGGCGCGCCCAGGCCCGCGAACGCCGGCACCAGAAACGCCCCGCCCGCATCCGCCACGCTCGCCGCCAATGCCTCCACCTCCCCCGACGACCGGATCAATCCCAACCCGTCCCGCAACCACTGCACCACCGCCCCCCCAATGAACACGCTCCCCTCCAGCGCATACTGCAACTTCGTCCCGTCATGCCACGCCACCGTCGTCAACAACCTGTTCTTCGACTCGCGCGCCTCCCCGCCCGTCTGCTGCAACAGGAAGCATCCCGTCCCGTACGTGTTCTTCGCCAACCCCGGCTCAAAGCACGCCTGCCCGAACAGCGCCGCCTGCTGGTCGCCCGCCACCCCCGCCACCGGCACGTCCACCTGCAGCATCGGATGCGACACCTCCGCGAACACCCCGCTCGACGGCTTCACCGCCGGCAACAGCGCCCGCGGCACCCCCAGCAGCGCCAGCAACTCGTCATCCCACTCCCCCGTGTGAATGTTGAACAGCAGCGTCCGCGACGCATTCGACGCGTCCGTCGCATGCACCCGCCCGCCCGTCAGATTCCAGATCAGCCACGAATCCACCGTCCCGAACGCCAGTTCGCCCCGCTCCGCCCGCGCCCTCGCACCTTCCACGTTGTCCAGAATCCAGCGGATCTTCGTCCCGCTGAAATACGGATCGATCACCAGACCCGTCTTCGCCCGGATCACCCCTTCCGCTCCGTCCCGCTTCAACTGGTCGCAGAAACCTGCCGTCCGGCGGTCCTGCCACACAATCGCGTTCATCACCGGTTCGCCCGTCGCCCGGTCCCACACCACCACCGTCTCCCTCTGGTTCGTGATCCCGATCGCCGCAACCTGCCCCCGCGCCTGCCGCGCCTCCGCCAGAGCCTCCGCCGCCACCGACACCTGTGACGACCAGATCTCCAGCGCGTCATGCTCCACCCACCCGGCGCGCGGGTAGATCTGCCGGAACTCCTTCTGCGCCGTCGCCACGGCCGCGCCGCTCTCGTCGAACACGATCGCCCGCGAACTCGTCGTCCCCTGATCCAACGCCAGTAAATACGCCATCTGCGCCTCCTTCGTGATCCGTGGCAGTATATCCAAGAATGACAAATTCCGAACTCTGGCTCGTCCGCCACGGCGAAACCGCCTGGTCCCGCACCGGCCAGCACACCGGCCGCACCGACCTCCCCTTGACCGAAAAAGGCCGCGATGAAGCCCGCGCCGCCGCCCGCCTCCTCGACGGCGCCGCCTTCGATCACATCCTCGTCAGCCCCCTGATCCGCGCCCGTGAAACCTGCGCCCTCGCCGGCTTCGATCCCCGCGCCCACATCGAACCCAACGCCATGGAATGGGACTACGGCGACCTCAACGGCCTCACCCGCGACGAAATCAAACAGATCCACGGCCCCGATTGGACCATCTGGACCGGCCCCGTCCCCAACGGCGAATCCCTCCAGCACGTCGCCCAACGCGCCCAACTCGTCCTCGACTCCCTCCCCCCCGGACGCACCGCCATCTTCGCCCACGGCCACTTCCTCCGCATCCTCACCGCCACCTGGCTCGGCCTCCCCCCCATCGCCGCCCGCCACTTCGC
>DNFG01000455.1:0-141 GCA_003487005.1 Bryobacterales bacterium | reverse complement strand
CTCCATCCTCGGCCACGACTACGGCCACCCCGCCATCCTCCGCTGGAATTCGGCCTGACTCTTCTGAGCGGCGCCTTCAAGCCACCGCCTTCAATCCCCTCTGCTCCACCAGCGTCAGCAACTTTAGCGCCGGACCCGACG
>DNFG01000093.1:12098-12356 GCA_003487005.1 Bryobacterales bacterium | reverse complement strand
ACATCCCCCCTTTTATCAGCTTACACCGGACCCTCAAGTCCGTTTTCAATGTTTCACTTGTGATACGATTTCGGCGAAGGGCCGCCTTGCCCGGAGGCGGTAATCTCAACCACGGAGTGACCCCACGTGAAGGTTTACGAAAGCACCGATGTCAGAAACGTGGCCCTCGTCGGCCATGGGAACTGCGGGAAAACCACGCTCGCCGCCGGCATGCTCTACGCCGCCGGCGTCACCACCCGCTTGACCCGAGTCGACGAG
>DNFG01000093.1:0-11842 GCA_003487005.1 Bryobacterales bacterium | reverse complement strand
ACCCGCTTGACCCGAGTCGACGAGGGCAACACGCTTACCGATCACGACGACGAAGAGATCGCCCGGAAAATCACCATCTCCACCTCGCTCGCCGCGATCGAATGGAAAAAGAAAAAGCTGAACGTGCTCGACACGCCGGGCTTTAACCTCTTCATGTACGACACGAAGACCGCCATGGCCGCCGCCGATGCCGCTCTCGTCGTCGTCGATGCCGTCGGCGGCGTCGAAGTTCAGACCGAGAAAGTCTGGCAGTTCGCCGAAGACTTCAACCAGCCCCGCGTCCTGTTCATCAACAAACTCGACCGCGAGAACGCCTCCTTCGACCGCACTCTCGAAGCCATCCAGGAAGCCTTCGGCCGCCACTGCGTCCCCGTCGCCCTCCCCATCGGCTCTGAGCGCGACTTCAACGGCATCATCGATCTCGTCCACATGAAAGCCTTCCAGTACGAGCCCAATGGCTCCGGGAAAGGCAAGGAAATTCCCATCCCTGACGCCCTCGCCGCCCGCGCCAAGGAACTCCACGACGAACTCATCGAACACATCGCCGAAGGCAAGGACGAACTCATGGAGGAGTTCTTCGAGAAGGGGACTCTCGCCCCTGAGCACATGTATGCCGGCCTCCACGATTCCATCAAGGAGGACAAGATCTTCCCCGTCCTCTGTGGCTCCGCCCTCGCCAATATCGGCACCGACCTCCTGATGGATTTCGTCCTCGAATTCGCCCCCAATCCCACCGAACACCCCGCCCTCAAGGCCATGGTCGCCGGCGAAGAGGTCGAACGCCCCATCACCGACAAGGACCACGTCACCGCCTACGTCTTCAAAACCGTCGCCGACCCCTTCGCCGGCCGCCTCTCCTTCTTCAAGGTCTGCTCCGGCGTCCTCAAGAACGACGCCAACCTCGTCTGCATCCGCTCCTCGTCCACTGAGCGCCTCGCCCACCTCAGCGTCCCCCAGGGCAAGGAAACCCTCCCCGTGAACGAACTGCACGCCGGCGATATCGGCGTCGTCGCGAAACTCAAGGACGTCCTCACCGCCGATACCCTCTGCGAAAAGGGCGACTCCATCGCCTTCCCCAAGGTCGAAACCCCGGAACCCTCCATCGCCTACGCCATCTCCGCCAAGTCCCGCAATGACGAAGACCGCATGGGCAATGCCGTCAACCGCATCATCGAGGAAGACCAGGGCCTCCGCTTCTATCGCGACCCCCAAACCAAGGACTTCCTCCTCGCCGGTTCAGGCGGCCAGCACGTCGAAATCATCGTCAGCCGCCTCAAACGCCGCTATAACGTCGAAGTCGAACTGAACGCCCCCAAGATCCCCTATCGCGAAACCATCCGCGGCTTCGCCGATGTCCACGGGCGCCACAAGAAACAGACCGGCGGCCACGGCCAGTTCGGCGATATCAAGATCAAGATGGAACCCCTCGAACGCGGCCAGAAGTTCGAATTCGCCAACGCCATCTTCGGCGGCGCGGTCCCCAAGCAGTTCATCCCCGCCATCGAAAAGGGCCTCGTCGAAGCCGCCCAGAAGGGCTACCTCGCCGGATTCCCGGTCGTGGACTTCAAGGTCACCCTCTATGACGGCCAGTATCACGACGTCGACTCCTCCGAAATGTCGTTCAAGATGGCCGCCCGCAAAGCCTTCAAGCTCGGCATGGAACAGGCCAAGGCCACCCTGCTCGAACCCATCATGCAGGTCGAAGTGGTCGCCCCCGTCGAATACGCCGGCGACCTCATGAGCGACCTCAACACCCGCCGCGGCCGCATTCAGGGCATGGACACCAAGGGCGGCACCCAGATCATCCGCGCCCAGGTCCCCATGTCCGAAATGCTCACCTACCAGAACGACCTCACCTCGATCACCCAGGGCCGCGCCTCCTTCTCCATGGAAGCCTCCCACTACGACTACGTCCCGCAGCAGCAGGCCGAGAAAATCATCGCCGCCGCCCGCGCCGAAATGACCGGCGTCGAGGACGAAGACGAATAGTCCCAGGCCCCACAAACACTCAAACCAAAGGCCCCGGCTGGCAACCGCCCGCCGGGGCCTTCTCCTTTGAACTTGATCTGCGGATCAGTGCCGGAAGTGCCGGATCCCCGTGAACACCATCGCCACCCCCAAAGCATCCGCCGCCGCGATCACATCCGCGTCTTTCACCGACCCCCCAGGCTGAATGAACGCCGTCGCGCCGTTCGCCGCCGCCGCCTCCAACCCGTCCGGGAACGGGAAGAACGCGTCCGACGCCACCACCGACCCCGCCAGCGGCAGCACCGCCTTCATCGCCCCCACCTTCACCGAATCCACCCGGCTCATCTGACCCGCCCCCGCCGCGATCAACTGCCCGTCCTTCGCATACACGATCGCGTTCGACTTCACGTGCTTCGCCACCTTCCACGCGAACTCCAGCGACTTCCACTCCTCCACCGACGGCCCCCGCTGCGTTACGATCTTCGCCTCGGCCCGGTTCAGCGTCGCCGCGTCGGCCGACTGCACCAGATACCCCCCCGAGATCGACTTCACCACCGGCTCTTCCGATGCCCCGCCCCGCACCTTCACCAGCCGCAGATTCTTCTTCGCCATCAGGATCGACAACGCCTTGTACGAGAACCCCGGCGCCGCGATCGCCTCCACGAACAACTTCGACACTTCGTGCGCCGTCTCTTCGTCCAGTTCGCGATTGAACGCCAGCACACCCCCGAACGCCGACACTGGGTCCGCCGCCAGCGCCCGCCGGTACGCCTCCGCCAGTACGTCGTGCTGCGCGCAGCCGCAAGGGTTCGTGTGCTTGATGATCGCCGCCGCCGGCTCACTGAACTCGTTGATCAACTGCCACGCCGCGTCCAGGTCCACCAGATTGTTGTAGCTCAGTTCCTTGCCGTGCAACTGCTCGCCGTTCGCCACCCCCTCCGCGCCCGCCGCGTACAGCGCCGCCTGCTGATGCGGGTTCTCCCCGTAACGCAGCACCTGCCGGCCCGGCACTTGAATGGACAAAGTCTTCGGCAGTCCCGCCGGCTGATCTTTATAACGCCCGTCCTCCACCTCGATCTGCGCCAGCCTCGTCGTGATCGCCGCGTCGTAGCGCGCCGTCAGCGCGTACGCCTTCCGCGCCAGATCCCACTTCGTCTTCAGCCCCAGCGCCCCGCCGTTCGCGTTCATCTCTTCGAGCAGCGCGTCGTAATCCTCGGGGTCCGTGACAATCGCCACGTCCTGATGGTTCTTCGCCGCCGCCCGGATCATCGTCGGCCCCCCGATGTCGATGTTCTCGATCAACTCCTCGATCGTCGCCCCCGGCTTCGCCGCCGCGGCCGCGAAATCGTACAGGTTTACCACCAGCAGATCGATCGTCGGAATGGCGTGCGCCGCCAGCGCCTGCATGTGCGCCGGGTTCTCCCGGATCGCCAGAACTCCCGCCGCGATCCGCGGATGAATCGTCTTCACCCGCCCATCCAGCATCTCCGGAAAGCCCGTCACCTCCGCTACATCGTGGACCTTCAGCCCCCCTTCCCGGAGCAGCTTCGCCGTCCCGCCGGTCGATATCAGCTCGACGCCGAGGGCGGCGAGTCCTTGCGCGAACCCCACAAGTCCACTCTTGTCGGTCACACTGAGAAGGGCACGTTTGATTGCGGACATAAGTCTCTATTCTTTCACGAGTTGGGCGTTGCTACCATAGTTATCGTGGCATACCAGATCACCCTCCTCCCCGGCGACGGCATCGGACCCGAAGTCGCCGATGCAACCGTCCGCGCCCTCGCCGCCACCGGCGTCAAAATCGATTGGGACCGCCAGGAACTCTCCGCCGCCATCATCGAGCAGACCGGCACGTCCCTGCCCCCGCACGTCCTTGAATCCCTCGAACGCACCCGCATCGGCCTGAAGGGTCCCGTCACCACCCCCATCGCCGGCGGCTTCAAGAGCGTCAACGTCACCCTGCGCAAACGCCTCGACCTGTTCGCCAACGTCCGTCCCGTCTTCACCCTCCCGGGCCTCAAAACCCGCTTCCAGGACGTCAACATCGACATGGTGATCTTCCGCGAAAACACGGAAGATCTTTACTCCGGCCTCGAACATGAAGTCGTCAAGGACGTCGTCGAAAGCCTCAAAATCATCACCCGCTACGCCTCCATGCGCATCGCGCGCTACGCCTTCGAATACTCCCGCAAGAACGGCCGCAAGAAGATCACCGCCGTCCACAAAGCCAACATCATGAAGCTCAGCGACGGACTCTTCATCCGCTGCTGCCGCGAAGTCGCCGCCGATTACCCCGAAATCGCCTACAACGAACTCATCGTCGATAACGCTTCAATGCAACTCGTCATGCGGCCCGAAACGTTCGACGTCCTCATCCTCCCCAACCTCTACGGCGACATCGTCAGCGACCTCGCCGCCGGCCTCGTCGGCGGCCTCGGCGTCGTCCCCGGCGCCAACATGGGCGAGGATCACGCCGTCTTCGAAGCTGTCCACGGCTCTGCCCCCGATATCGCGGGCCAGGGCGTCGCCAATCCCACCGCCCTCATGTCCTCCGCCATCCTCATGCTCCGTTACCTCGGCGAACCCGCCGCCGCCGACCGCTTCCAGAAAGCCCTCATGGCCGTCTTCCGCGAAAGCAAACACCTCACCCGCGACCTCGGCGGCTCCGCCACCACCGAAGAGTTCACCTCCGCCGTCATCGCCCAGATCGAGGCCCTCGCGTGACCTGCCTCATCATCATCAACGAACCCCCAGCCGCGGAGCGCACCTACAACGCCCTCCGCCTGGCCACCGCCCTCACCGCCGATACCGAAACCGAAGTCCGCCTCTTCTTCATCGGCGATGGCGTCGCCTCCGCCGCCTCCGGCCAGCCCGAACCCGCCAACGGCCACAATACCGAATGGATGCTCCAGCGCTTCCTCGCCGGCCACCGCAAAGCCGGCGTCTGCCGCACCTGCATGGAAGCCCGCGGTATCACCGACGATCAACTCATCCCCGGCACCCACAAAAGCAACCTCGAGGAACTCTCCCGCCGGACCCGCGAATCCAGCCGCGTCCTCGTCTTCTGACCCGTCCAATCCCCGATCGCCTTCACTCCGCCCCTTCCCTGACCGGCTCTCCGGAAACCCCCGGCCCGCTCACAGCACGCCACAACCCGGTCTCCCGCCGCCCACACGTCTCCCCTTCACGGACGACACCACCACACCCCGCCCCCCGGGCCTGTCAACCGCCCGGATTCACCGGTTTCCCGCAGTTCGCGCAGAACCGCTCAATCCCCTCCAGGCTCACTCCACACCCCGTGCAGAAGCGGAACCCGGGCTGGGGCGTCTGCGGCGCGGCGGCCACCGGAGGTTCCGGATACGCCGGCGCCGGGGGATAAACCGGCGGCGGCATCGGCACTGGCGCCGGCGCCAGTCTCCCCCGGTTCAATGCCGGCCATTCCGAAAACGCCAGCCAGTACAACAAAACCAACCCCGCCAGCGGAAACAGAATCACCAGCGCCAGCGGCGCCGGATGCCCCGTCTTCCCGATGATCTTCCAGTACGCGACGATCGGTATAACGACGGACACCAGCGTCATCACCAGCCCGAACAGCAGCCCCGACCCCGCAATCAATGCCCCCAGTTCATCCGGATTCATCGTCCAAACCTCCTCGGCGTCTCGGCCTGCGCCGCCTTCAGCGCCGGCCAGTCCGCGAACGCAAACCACAGCAGCACAATCAGATTCACCAGCGGCAGGACCATCAACAGAGCCAGCGCGCCCGAATACCCCGCCCGTTGAAAAATGCGCCACTGCGGGATAATCACGATCGCCGCAAAAACCAGCACCACCACAATCACGAAGATCACCATAACGCCCGCAAACGCCGCTATTTCATCCACAATTCGTCCTCCTTCCCGCTTCGCTCGTCATACCCATTTAACACAATCCGGCCCCCGCCGCCATCACTCCGGCTTCCGCCCAACCGCGATCAGCGACGTCGGCCGCCACGGCAGCCATCCATCGATCCGCCGCCAGAACCACACCAGCCGGTCAAACACCCAGATCTGGAAGCGCGAAAAGGTCCGCCTCTTCAAAATGCGCCCGTTCACGAACCACCCCGGCCGCGTCGGCCGGTTGAAATACAACACCCGCTCCACCTCCAACCCCGCCTCCGTCATCTTCCCTCGCAACTCCTCCTCGCTGTACCGCCGGCAATGCCCCAGCGCCTCGTCCAGCGTCCCGTACACGCTCATCCCCTCCGGCACCAGCACCACCGCCCGCCCCCCCGGCGCCAGCGCCCGGTAGATATTCGCCAGCCCCGTCCGGTCATCCTCGACATGCTCCAGCACGTTCAGACAAACCACCGCGTCCACGCTCCCCTCCAGCCCGTCAAAATCCCCGGGCTCCGCCAGATTGCAGTGCCTCACCTCCATGTGCGGCCGGTGCGAGAACCGCGCCCGCAACCGCGCCAGATGCTCCGCGTCGATGTCCGTCGCCAGATACCGCTCCCGCCGCGGCGCCAGATGCCGCGACAGATTCCCGATCCCCGACCCGATCTCCATCACCCGCCGCCCCAAAAACGGCGTCACCGTTTCCGCCATCCACCGGTTGAACCGCGGCGCCCGCGACAGAATGTCCAAAATCTCCGGACCCGCCTCGCGGTAGATGTTCCGCGTCACCGCGCACCGCAAAATCGTGAAGACCGCCGCGACCGCGTCCCACTTCCCGATCTTCTTCCCCTCCTCGTACGTCCGTCCGTGATAACTGACCGGCGTCTCGTAAATCGGCACCTGCCGCTGCGCCAGCTTGATCGTGATCTCCGGCTCGAATCCAAACCGCGGCGACGTGATCGGAATCGACCGCAACAACTCCGTCCGCGCCGCCTTGTAACACGTCCACACGTCCGTCAGGTTCAGATCCGCCACCACATTCACCAGCGTCGTCAGCACCCGGTTTGCCAGCGAATGCCAGAAGTACAACACCCGCCGCTCCACCCCCACCGCGAACCGCGTCCCGAATACCGCCTCCGCCCGCCCCTCCAGCAACGGTCCCAGCAGCCGCTCGTACTCCCGCGGATCATACTCCAGGTCCGCATCCTGAATCACCGTGAACTCCCCTCGCGCCTTCCCCAGAGCCGTCCGCACCGCCGCCCCCTTGCCCCGGTTCTTCCCGTGCCGGAAAACCCGGATCAACCCCGGATGCGCCGCCGCTTCCGCCTCCGCGATCTCCGCGGATCCATCCGTCGAGCCATCATCCACCACCAGGATCTCCCGCTCCCCCGGCAGCGGCGCCGCCCGCACCCGCCGCAGCAACTCCGGCAGAAATTCTTCCTCGTTCCAGACCGGAACAATAATGCTGATCAGGGGTTGCGCCATGGCTGATCTCACATTGTGCCTGATTTGTCCCCACCCGTGCGGGCCAACCTTTGCTCCCAACCCTCCCGCGCGCGCATCCTGAAACTGATGCGTATCCTTCTGTTCAGCGGAAAAGGCGGCGTCGGCAAAACCAGCCTCGCCGCCGCCACCGGCGTCCGCCTCGCCCAACTCGGCTACCGGACCCTCGTCATGAGCGTCGACCCCGCCCACTCCCTCGCCGACTCCTTCGACCTCAAATCCGGCCTCTTCGACGCCTCCACCGCCGATCCCCGCGACATCGCCCCCAACCTCGCCATCCACGAGGTCAATATCCAGCGCGAAATCAAACGCCACTGGCAGGAAATCGCGGGCTACATCACCAGCGTCCTCAAAACCTCCGGCCTCAATGACGTCGAAGCCGAGGAAATGGCCATCTTCCCCGGCATGGAAGAACTCTCCGCCATGATGTACGTCAACCAGTGGCGCAAACAGAGCCGCTACGACGTCATCGTCCTCGATTGCGCCCCCACCGCCGAATCCCTCCGCTTCGTCTCCATGCCCACCACCCTCGACTGGTACATGAAACACGTCTTCCCCATGCAGCGCGGCATCCTCAAAGCCGTCCGCCCCCTCGCCAACCGCATCTCCCCCGTCGACCTCCCCACCGACTCCTACTTCGCCAATATCAAGGACCTCTACGACAAAATCGAAGGCATCGACACCCTGATGGAAGACCCCCAAACCACCAGCGTCCGCCTCGTCACCAATGCCGAAAAGATGGTCGTCCGCGAAACCCAGCGCGCCTTCGTTTACTTCTCCCTCCACGGCCTCACCGTCGACGGCATCATCGTCAACCGCGTCCTCCCCGATGAAATCCAGGACGGCTGGTTCGGCGAATGGCGCGCCTCCCAACAGCATTTCCTCAACGAGGTCGAACAGTACTTCGCCCCCGTGCCCGTCCGCCGCGTCCCCCTCCAGCAGCGGGAAGTCGTCGGCCTCGACCGCATCACCCATCTCGCCGGCCTCCTCTATGGCGAACACGACGACCCCGCCGCTATCGCCCGCACCGAACGCCCCTACACCTTCACCCGCGCCGGCGGCCACTGGGAGGTCCGCCTCAACGCCCCCTTCGCCGGCAAGGGCGAAATCGGCCTTTTCAAGAAAGGCGACGAACTCGTCGTCACCGTCGGCACCGTCCGCCGCCACATCGGCCTGCCCACATCCATGGCCGGCCTCACACCCGTCCGCGCCCGCCTCGATGGCGGTACTCTGGTGGTAGAAATGAAGGAGGCAGCATGAACGAAGAAACTAAAAACCAGTCCAATTCCTGCGGTGGCTGCCTCTGCGAAGGCGCCGGTCCCGCCCTCAGCGAGTTCCTCCGCCGCCTCGGCCCCCCGCCCGAGGCCAAACGCCACTTCGATACCGCCCGGGTCGAGATTCTCAAAGGTATTCGCAGCCTCATCGACCAGCGCATCAATGACATCGGCCGCCAGTCCGAGTCCAAAGGCGCGTCGATCACGGTAGAATAACTAGGCTTTGAGCCGCCAAAACCCTCTCACTCTTCTCGCCATCGCGAGCTATGAAAAAGGCCACGCCTTTCTCCGCCAGGCCAAAGCCGGGGGCGCCCGCGTCTTTCTGCTTACGTCCCTCAGCCTCAAGGAATCCGCCCAATGGCCTCGCGAAGCCCTGGACGACCTCTTCTACATGCCCGACGAGTCCAAGGTCTGGAACCTCGACGACACCCTCAAAGCCGTCAGCTATCTCGCCCGCACCGAACCCATCGACCGCATCGTCCCCCTCGATGACTTCGACCTCGAAAAAGCCGCCACCCTCCGCGAACACCTCCGCCTGCCCGGCCTCGGCGAATCCGCCACCCGCCACTTCCGCGACAAACTCGCCATGCGCACCGTCGCCGCCCGCGCCGGCATTGCCGTTCCTGACTTCATCCACGTCCTCCACCACGGCCGCCTCCAGGAGTTCATCGACCGCGTCCCCGCCCCCTGGGTCCTCAAACCCCGCAGTTCCGCCGGGGCCATGGGCATCAAAAAGATCCACGATGCCGCTGAACTCTGGTCCGCCCTCGAACAACTCGGCGACGAACAGTCCCACTACCTGCTCGAACGCTACGTCCCCGGCGACATCTTCCACGTCGACACCATCGTCTACAACGGTGAAATCCGCTTCAACGTCGCCAGCGGTTATGGACGCCCGCCCATGGACGTCGCCCACGGCGGCGGCGTCTTCACCACCCAGCTGATCGAGCGCGGTTCACCCCTCGAACAGAACCTGCTCGCTCTCAATCGCGAGGTCCTCGCCGCCCTCGGCCTGAACCTCGGCGTCGCCCACACCGAATTCATCGCGGGCCACGACGGCCGCCTCTATTTCCTCGAAACCGCCGCCCGCGTCGGCGGCGCCCACATCGCCGATCTCGTCGAAGCCGCCACCGGCATCAACCTCTGGGCCGAATGGGCCCGCGTCGAAATCGCCGGCGGCGAACAGGAGTATCAACTCCCGCCCGTCCGCGACGACTACGCCGGCCTCCTCGTCTCCCTCGCCAAACAGGAAAACCCCGACACTTCCGCCTACACGGACTCAGAAATCGTCTGGCGTCTCGACAAGAAAAACCACGTCGGCTTCATCGTCCGGTCGGCTTCAAGGGACCGGGTCACCGAAGTCATCAACTCCCTGACCGCCCGAGTCCAGAACGATTTCTGGGCGTTCGCCCCCGCGCGCGAACGCCCCACTGAGTAGCCTGCTTCCTTCACCCGCGCGCCGCGGCGGTGTTGCCACTCACGCGCCGGATTGCGTCCACAAGATGCCCAAAACTCCTCGACCGAGAGTCCTCGATCCGCAGGTGCGCCGCGATTGCCCGCGAGCCCGAGACCTTCTGATATCGCCGCTTCGTCAGCCGCTCCAGTTCCTGCGAGGGCGAACCCAGCCGGTCAGGTTCTCGGAACTTCCTCTCGTTTTGCCGTTGTGTCAGTCCACGAATGCCGAACGCCGCTTCCACCGCGGCAAGATCACCCAAATAGAACGATTCCAGTTCCCTGCAAGCAATTCGGACAATGACGTCGTTCTTTCCCGAGGCCTCGCATTTCCGCGACAACGCCTTCTTCAACTCCAGACAATCGGCGTTGTCCTGATCACGCAGCACGATAAATCGCGCTTGCGGGTTCACATACCCTCGGATCCGCCTCTCGATTTGCCTGTCGAGATCCTGTTTTCCTTCAAATACAATAAACCGGTACGGGATCGCCCGGTCGGCGGGAAGGACTCTTGGCAGCAGTTGTTTCAGAAATTCCCGGGCGGAAACTTCTTCCAGCAGGAATACTATTTCGCTCATTCAGGATCGGCCCCTGCAAAAAATCCCTGTTTCCAGAGATACCCCATTTTATCCCCGTCCTCCATGTACCGCTGCAACTGGGGATCTTCCTTCGCTCTCTTTATCTCCGACATTCCCTGCCGCTTCACCAGCCAGTACACTTCTTCCAGTCGGGCCGCATTCAACAGGTCCGGAGAATGGGTTGAGACAAGAACCTGCCCGCCGCGCCGCGAATACTCCCGGAACTCCTCCGCCAGTTCCTCCATCAAACTCGGATAGAGTTGATTCTCAGGCTCCTCGATGCACAACAGCGGATGGGGCTTCGGATCATGCAGGAGTATCAGATACGCCAGCATCTTGATCGTCCCATCCGAAACATACCGGTCCAGAAACGGCGTCTTGAACGATCCATCCTTGAATCGCAGCATCAGATATCCATCCGGCGTCGAGGCTGGCTCCACGCCCTCGATGCCGGGAACCCGCCGCTGCATCCTGCTCAATATCTCTCGAAATACTTCCGGATGGTTCTCGTGCAAATACTGCGCCACCCTCGGCAGATTCTCGCCGGATACCGTCAAATGCTCTGATTCTCCCGTAATCTCTTTCCGCCCTCGGGCCGCGCTGATGTGAAAATCCGAAACATGCCACTGCTCGAGCATCTGCCGCAGAGCGCTCGCCGCCTTGAATCGCTGGAATTGCCCCAAACCCTTAATCGCCAGAATGTCGGGAGACTCCAGTTGCTGCTTTTCCCGGGTCAATTCCGTGTCCGGCTTGTCGTAAGCCTCTTCGTTCGTGATGGCGTAGCCCTCGCCCTTCTCGAACCGGAGGAAATAGAAAGGCGCCCCGGCCACCCCTCGCTTGTAGCGCAGAAACTCGCTCACCACCACTGGCTGGCCGCCTTCCTGACCGATTTCCAGATGATAGGTGACCAGCCGCTCTTTCTCCGCGATCGGCATCCGAACCTGCAATTCGATGATGATTGTCTCGGTTTCGTGCCCCCTCGTCACCACTTCCGCGAATCGGCCCCGGGCGTCGAGCGCCTTCCGGACGCTGCCCGTCAGCGCGTCCCGCAAAAAGCCGAATACATCAAAAAACGTGGACTTTCCCGTCCCATTGGCGCCAACCAGCACCATGAAACGAGGCAAATCATCCACCTTCACCCGCTGAAGTGACTTGAAGTTCTGAACGAAGATCGATTCGAGAGATCGGAAGAGCA
>DNFG01000046.1 GCA_003487005.1 Bryobacterales bacterium | reverse complement strand
ATCTTCGTGACGGCATACGACGAGCACGCGCTGAAGGCGTTCGAGGTTTCGGCGATCGATTACCTGGTGAAGCCGGTGGCTCCGGAGCGGCTGGCTGGGGCGCTGGCGCGGGTGGCGGCGGAGCCTGTTCCGGCAGTGGCGGCGGCGTTACCGGCGAGCCGGCAGGTGTTTGTGCGGGAGGGGGAGCGGTGCTGGTTCGTGAAGCTGGCGGACGTGGCGCTGTTCGAGTCGGAGGGGAACTACACGCGGGTGTACTTCGAGCGGCACCGGCCGTTGATCGGGCGGACGCTGACGTATCTGGAGGAGCGGCTGGACCCGGAGGTGTTCTTCCGGGTCTCGCGGAAGTACATCGTCAATTTGGGAAAGATCGCGGAGATTCATCCGGCGATCGACGGGGGTTATGACCTGAAGCTGGAGTCGGGCCAGGAGGTATCGATGTCGCGGCGGCGGGCGCAGGGGTTCCGGGAGCGGCTGTCGCTTTAGCGCTTCAGGGTGCGTCGAAGCGGATGGCGAGTTCGGGGGCGGCGTCGCGGGCGGAGGGCCGGAGGCCGCGGAATTCGCGGAAATCGCGGCCGGGTTCGCCGACGCGAAGGGTATAGACGCCGGATTTGGAGAAGACGCGGGGATGCCAGGCGGAGCCCTGAATGCGGAGGGTGTAGACGTGTTCGCCGGTGGATTCATCGACGACCTGGATGACGGGGTTGTCGAGGCCGGAGACGGCGACGCGGGGGAGCCAGGCGACGCCCTTTTTGAGGAAGTTGTCTTCGCGGGCGATGGTTTTGGGCCAGCCGGGGAACTGGCGGGAACCGGCGCCGGGGGCGGCGGCATCGACGAGGATGGGCCAACATTCGGCGGTGATTTTGCCGGTTTTCTTGTGAAGGCGGACGATGCCATAGCCGGAGGCTTTGTCCATCAGGCGTTCGTAGGGGTGATCGCGCCACTTTTTGAGGGGGTTGGCGACGGCCCAGACGGTCATTTTGCTGTGGAAGGGGTCGAGAAATTCGCCGGTATATTCGGGCATGCCGGGGGCGCGGTTCTTGCCGGGCTGAGCGGGTTCATAGAGGCGGGGGTATCCGGCGGCGATGGAGGGGACGCAGAAGCTCCAGCCGGAGTCGTTGAAGTCCTCGACGCCGTGGTGGATGAGAGAGGGGAGGTGGGTGTCGCCGGCGTACATGAAAGCGTAGCCTTTGCGGAGTTCGCGGAGGGCGCGATCGCGGGCGGAGCGGGGCCAGGCGTTGGTATCGAGGTCGGCGACGAGGCGCATGAATTCGGCGCCGTGGGTGGTGGCGGCGGCGCCGAAGATGGTCTGGCTGAGGGCGACTTTGAAGTCGGCGCCGCGCCAGTCGGCGGTCCATTGGCGGACGAAATCGAGTTGCCGTTCGCCAAGGATGGTGGCACCCGGGGGGTCGTAGGCGTCGCGGTCGAAGTTGGGGTCGGTGACGTGATCGGGGCGGCCGCCGGTGGGGGGCGTAATGCCCTTGGGGCCGCTTTTGAATTTGCGGTCTTCGAGGATGGCGAAGCTGACGCGTCCGTAGAGGAGAGCGGTGTAGTAGACGGAGATGCCCTGCTGGACGGGGCGGGCGTCGAAGGGGTCGGGGAGATGGGCGGTCTGGGTGCGCTGGACCATGTTGACCCACTCGGCGGGCATGACATAGCCGCCGCGTTCGTGTTCGGAGAGGGGCTGTTTGCGGCCGCCGCCGCCCCAGATATTGCCCTGGTAGACGTCGTGGTCGTCGGGGATGAGAACGGAGGGGCGGTCGCGCATGAGATCGCCGAAGGACCAGCCGACGAGGTACCACTTGCGGAGGTAGTCGAGGGCGGCGGTCTCGACGGGGAGGCGCTGGATGCCGTAGCCGGCGACGTTTTCGTAGATCTGGTCACCGGAGAAGAAGAGGAGGTCGGGGTTGTGGTGGAGGAGGTTCTTGATGGTGGGAAGGTTGGGGAAGCCGGTGTCCTGGTTGCCGGTGAAGCCGGCGACGACGAGATCGGGCTTGTCGACGGGGTCGCGGCGGACGGTGCCTTCCCAGAAGTGGGGGACGGGTTTACCGGCGGAGGAGATGAGGGGATAGACGAGGCGGTAGCGGATATCGCGGGAGTCGTCCCAATCGGGGACGCGGAAGGTGGCGGTACGGGCGAGAGTGTGGATGATTTCTTCGTCGATGGTCTTCCAGGCGCCGTTTTGGTGGATCTGGAGTTGGACGGAGGGGGAGTCGTCGACGCCGAGGGGGGGCATCTGGGCGGTCATTTTGAGGACGCGGTGGGAGAGGGTGTACTGGGACCAGAGGATGGGGCCGAAGGCCTGGTGGGGGTGATGCTGGACGCGGGGGCCGTCGAGGGTCCAGTCATCGAACCAGAAGGCGGCGTTGCCGCCCCTGGGGGAGGCGGGAGCAGGCCGGGGGGAGAGGTTGTCCCAATGGGCGACGACGGCGACATTGCCGGCGAGGCGTTCGGAGGGGATGGTGATGGAGACGGGCCGGGCGCGGCGGTTGGAGGAGCGATCGCGGGCGGAGAGAGTGAGGAGGACGCCATCGGGGGCGGGGGTGGCGGAGAGGGAGAGTTCGACATCGCTGAGGGGGATGCCGGCATCGCGGGAGCGGGTGGCGGCGGCGTACTGATCGGGCCCGAGGAAGAGTTTGCCGGTGGTGGTGATGCCGGCGTCGAAGCCTCGGCCGTGGATGGCTGCGAAGCGGTAGTCGTCGACGGGGCCGGAGATGCCGAGGCGGAGGCCGGCCCAACCGGGCGTGAGGGGCTGGGCGGAGTGGAGGGGGCCGAGGCGGACGGAGGCGGTGAAGGGGGTGTTGTCGTTGGCGAGCTGATGGGTGAGGATCTGGACGTTGCGGTTGGCGCCACTGACGAAACACTCGAGGCGGCCGCCGGCGACGCGCCAGTCCTGAAGAGGATTGGCCCAGTATTCGGGGCCGATCCAGGGGCGGGTGGTGTGGGTGATGAAATCGCTGGTAAAACCGGCGCCGGGGAGGAGGGCGGCCGGGCCGGTGAGAAGCAGGAGGGTGAGCGCGGCGGCGGGAAGAGGGGCCATGGCGCCCTACATCATTTCACAAGGCTGGCCTGTCGAGGCGTTCGGGGTGGAGGGTGGCGAGGGCGAGGAGGGGGAAGTAGTCGCGATAGAGGTGGTAGGCGAGATAGAAGACGTTGGGGAAGCCGGTGCCGGTCATGAGGTCTTCGTCCCAGCGGCCATTGGGTTTCTGGTGGTCGATGAGCCACTTGAGGCCCTTCTGGACGATGCCGGAGGAGGTATCGCCGGCGGCGGCGAGGCCGAGGAGGGCCCAGGCGGTCTGGGAGGGGGTGCTGGAGGCCTGGACGAAGTGGTTGGTGCGATAGCTGCCGCAGCTTTCGCCCCAGCCGCCGTCGTGATTCTGTGCGCCGCAGAGGAATTCGTGGCCACGGCGGATGGATTCGGCGGCATCGGTGGCCTTGGCGGCGGCGAGGCCGCGGAGGGCGAGGAAGGTGCCGTAGATGTAGTTGACGCCCCAGCGGCCATACCAGCTGCCGTCGCGCTCCTGGGTGCGGACGAGGAACTCGACGCCGCGGCGGATGGTGGAGTGGTAGGGGGGGAGGCCGGATTTGGAGAGGGCTTCGAGGACACGGCCGGTGATATCGGGGCAGGCGGGGTCGAGCATGGCGTTGTGGTCGGCGAAGGGGACCTTGTTGAGGAGAGCCCAGTCGTTATCGACATCGAAGGCGGCCCAGCCGCCATCGGAACCCTGCATGCCGATGAGCCAGTTGATGGCGCGGCGTTCGACCTTGGCCTGGCGTTCGGGGTCGCTGGCGCGGGCGTGGCGGAGGGCGAGCAGGACCATGGCGGTGTCGTCGATGTCGGGGTAGAATTCGTTGGCGAATTCGAAGGCCCAGCCGGAGGGTTCGAGGTCGGGGCGTTTGACGCTCCAGTCGCCTTTGCGGCGGACTTCGCGGTCGAGGAGCCAGTCGGCGCAGCGGGTGAGGGCGTCCTGGGGGATGGGGATGGGGGCGTGCTCGCCGAGTTCACCGAGGGCGTAGGCGCAGATGGCGGTGTCCCAGACGGGGGAGACGCAGGGCTGGAACTGGAAGCGGTCTTCGGTTTCGAGGAGGAGGTTTTCGAAGTGGCGGATGCCATCGAGGAGGTCGGGGTGATCGGCGGCGTAGCCGAGGGATTCGAGGGCCATGATGAGGTACATCATGGAGGGGTAGATGGCGCCGAGTCCGTCGGAATAGCGGGTGCGTTCGAGCATCCAGCGTTCGGCTTCGCGGATGGCGCGGGCGCGGATATTCTTGAGGCCGCGGCGCTCCCAGATTTTAACGGCGCGATCGACCTGGGTGAAGATGAGCGAGACGGCGTCGCGTTTGGGGAGGGAGAGTTTGCGGCCGGGGACGAGGAGTTCGTCGACGTTCATGCCGGCGGGGGGGGGGGGGGGGGACCCCGCCCCGGGGGGAAAAGGGGGCCCCCCCCGGGGGGGGGCCCCCCCACAACCCAGCCCCCTACCCCCCCCGCCCCCCCCCCCCCCCCACACCCCCACGGCCTCTGGCCCCGGGGGCGCGGGGG
>DNFG01000178.1:2965-3169 GCA_003487005.1 Bryobacterales bacterium | reverse complement strand
GTAAAACTCGAACGCCTCCACCCGCGCCGCCCGCGCCACCCCCCACAACTCAAACCCGCAAGCACGCGCCGCCACCCCGAAATCCGCCACCCGGACTGTCTCCGTTTTCTGCACCGATCTGCCCTGAAATCATGCTACTATGCGCCGCCACCCCGGCCGGGCCTCTCCGTTCAATCCCGCTATTCCCCATTCACCCCCCCATCG
>DNFG01000178.1:0-2620 GCA_003487005.1 Bryobacterales bacterium | reverse complement strand
CTGTCCCCGCCTCGGGGGATCGTCCTACAATCGCTGAGGATAGTACGAGGAGTCCATCCTCGACCGAACTAGGAGCAACAAAACAAAACATGGCAAAGCCGATCAAGTACGTGGAGAAAGCGGCCACCCTCGCCGCCAATGCCATTTGGCAGGTCTTCGATACCGTCAACCAGATCAAGCAGAACCCCGGCTTCACGCCCAAGTGGTCGGACAAGCCCCTCCTGAAGTCGTACGAGAAGATGAAGCCGAAGCTCGGCTGGCCTCGCACGACCGACTCGCTCTGTCCCAAGTGCATCCCTGAAATCCGCCAGGAGATCCTCGACGGCAAGAAGGACGTCAGCGTCCTCGTCAACGACCGCCCCGGCGAAATCAAGGCCACCATCATCGAGCGCGATGGCAAGATCCTGATGACCAAGGAGTGCCCCATCCACGGCTACTTCGAAGACGTCATGGCCATCGACGCCGAGTTCTTCAAGCACCTCGAGGAAGTCTTCCCCGGCCGCGACATCCGCGCCCACAACGACAAGGACCTCCACAAGCACGGCTCTTCCACCATCACCCACGGCCGCGGTTCGGTGCTCACCATCGACCTCACCAACCGTTGCAACATGATGTGCGACCCCTGCTTCATGGACGCCAATCAGGTCGGTTTCGTCCACGAACTCACCTGGGAAGACGTCAAGACGATGCTGGACAACGCCATGAAGATCAAGCCCCGGCGTCAGATGTCGGTGCAGTTCTCCGGCGGTGAACCCACGCTCTCGCCCTTCTTCCTCGACGCGGTCCGCTACTGCAAGCAGGTCGGCTACAACTCCACCCAGGCCGCCACCAACGGCATCGAGTTCGCCAAGTCCAAGGAATTCTGCCGCCAGGCCGCCGAAGCCGGCCTTCGTTACGCCTACCTCCAGTTCGACGGCATCGGCAACGCCGCCAACTCCCACCGCGCCGTCGGCAACCTGTTCGACGTCAAACTGAAGGCCATCGACAACCTCCACTCCGCCGGCGTCGATATCGTCCCGGTCACCACTATCATCAACGGCATCAACAACGAACAGGTCGGCCGGATCGTCCAGTTCGCCCTCGACAACCCCCGGAAAATCAGCTTCCTGAGCTTCCAGCCGGTTTCGTTCACCGGCCGTGATGAAGCCGTCACCGACGAGCGCCGCGCCGCCCAGCGCTACACCCTCTCCCACCTCGCCCACGACGTCAAGAATCAGACCGGCATCGGCGAACCCAAGCGCGACTGGTATCCCATCAGCTTCATGTCCACCTTCTCCGACTGGGCCGACCTGATCCATGGTCCCCAGGCCGAGTGGGGCCAGCTTTCCTGCGGTTGCCACCCCAACTGCGGCATCGGCATGGCCGTCATGATCGACAAGGAAACCAAGGAGTCCGCTCCGGTCACCCGCTTCCTCCACGCTGACCGCCTCGCCAAGGACATCCAGAGGGTGAACGACGCCGCCCGTGGCCGCTTCCTCTCCGTCGTCGGCATGGCGCTCGCCCTGATGCGCAACTACGACCCCTTCCAGGCCCCCTCGAACTTCAAGATCGTGGACCTGCTCAAGAAGTTCGACAAGACCTTCGGCGCCACCGGCCGCAACTACGGCTCCGTCAAGGGCGATCGCACCCTCACCGACATCGAACGCCGCCGCCGCGACCGCTGGAACTTCCTCTTCATCGCCGGCATGTGGTTCCAGGATCTGTTCAACTACGACTTCCGCCGGACCGAACAGTGCATCATCCCCTACGCCACCCAGGAAGGCGAAATCTCCTTCTGCGCCTACAATACCGGCGTCGGCTGGCGCAATATCGTCGAAAAGATGCACATGACCGCCACCCTCACCAAGTGGTACGAAGAGTATGGCCGTCACGAAATCTTCGCCGGCAACAAAAAGGTTGGCCTGCTCGACACCAACCACGCGTTGACCCTCCGCGAGGAGATCGTCACCAACGAGACCCAGAAGGACCTCGACAACCTCGGCATCGCCAAGACCGCCCGCGAGGAGAAGATCCGCGCCCGCGACGAAAAACTGCGCAAGTCCAAGGAAGCCGAAGACGCCAAGATGATGGAGCTTTACAAGAAGCACGTCCTCAAGGAGCCCGAATCCAACCTCGTCCAGATCAAGGGCATCGGCATCGCCCCCGCCCCCAAGCCGGTCGAGAAGAAGGAAGAGATCGGCACCCTCGGCGACTAGCCACCAGCTTTAAACCACCTCCTATTCGGTAAATAGACCCGCCCGGGTTCGCATCCGTCGAACCCGGGCGCTTTTTTTACCGCCCAAGCCCCGCCACCACCGCCCCCCGAGCAGAGTGCCACGGGATACTCTATGGGAATGTCACCCAAGCAACTTGTACTCGCCTGGGTCGAGGCCTTCAATCGTGGCGATGCCGTCGCCCTCGCCGAATTCTATCTGCCTGATGCCGTCAACCACCAGGTCGCCAACGAACCTGTCCACGGCCGGCAGGCCATCTTCGACATGTTCCGCCGCGAGTTCGCCGCCGCCCGGATGGTCTGTATCGTCGAAAACCTCTTTGAGGACGCCGAATGCGCCATCCTTGAATGGCGCGACCCGCTCGGTCTCCGCGGCTGCGGCTTCTTCTTCATTTCGTACATCGGGTA
>DNFG01000165.1 GCA_003487005.1 Bryobacterales bacterium | reverse complement strand
TGCGAAGGCCGACGGAGGGGAGGCCTCCGGTGGCGTCATCGGGGATGGCCGGGGTTTTGGGGAGGACGAGTGTGAGAGGGCCGGGCCAAAACCAGTGGACGAGGCGTGCAGCGGTTTCGGGCCAATCGGCGGCGAGGGTGCGGGCCTGTTCGGGCGATTCGACGTGGACGATGAGCGGGGAGCCCGCGGGGCGGCCCTTGGCTTCGTAGATCCGGCGGACGGCGACGGGATCGAGAGCGTTGGCGCCGAGGCCGTAGACGGTTTCGGTGGGGAAGGCGACGAGGCGGCCGGCGCGAAGGAGCGCGGCCGCCTCGGGGATCTGGTCGTGGCCGGGCAAGGACTACTCCGGGAGGTCGTCCTGGGCATCGCCGGCGGTCTTGCCGGTTTTCTTCCAGACGAGCCAGGCGTGGATCAGGGCATCGATATCGCCATCAAGGACGCTGTCGACATCGCCGATGGCGAGGCGTGAGCGGAGGTCCTTCACCATCCGGTAAGGGGCGAGGACGTAGCTGCGGATTTGCGAGCCGAAGTTGATGTCGGACTTGGCGTCTTCGGTGATCTTGTCAGCGGCGCGGCGCTTCGCCATTTCGTGTTCGAAGAGGCGGGCCTTGAGCTGTTTCATGGCCGAAGCGCGGTTTTTGTGCTGGGATCGTTCGTTCTGGCACTGGACGACGATGCCGGTGGGCAGGTGGGTGTAGCGGACGGCGGATTCGGTGCGATTGACGTGCTGTCCGCCGGCGCCGCCCGCGCGGAAGACGTCGATTTTGAGATCGTCGGGCTTGATTTCGATTTTGACGTCATCGTCGATCATGGGGATGACGTAAACGGAGGCGAAGGAGGTGTGGCGGCGGGCGTTGGCATCGAAGGGGGAGATGCGCACGAGGCGGTGGACGCCGATTTCGCTCTGGAGTTGGCCGTAAACGGAGTCGCCTTCGATTTCGAGGGTGGCGGACTTGATGCCCGCGCCTTCGCCTTCGAGCAGGTCGGTGACTTCGGCTTTGTGGCCGTCGCGTTCGGCCCAACGGAGGTACATACGCATGAGCATTTCGGCCCAATCCTGGCTTTCGGTGCCGCCGGCTCCGGGGTGGATGGTGACGATGGCGCCGCGGTGGTCATGTTCGCCGGACATGAGCATGGCGGTTTCGAGTTGATCGACGGTCTGCCGCAGCCTGGCCATTTCGCGGGCGAGTTCGGCGGCAACGTCCTCGCCTTCGCGGCCGAGTTCGAAGAGGGTGTCGATATCGGAGACGAGAGTGGAGACGGCGCGATCGTGGTCAAGCGACGAGGTGAGACGCTTGCGATCCTGCATGACCTTCTGGGACTGTTCCTGGGAGTTCCAGAAGGCGGGATCGGCGATCAGATCTTCAATGCGTTCGAGTTCTTTTTTCTTGGCGGGGATGTCAAAGATAGCTCCGCACAGACACTGATTGCTGGCGGAGCGAATCGTACTCCCGCTCGAGTTCTTCGAGGGTCATATCTTTGTATTGTAGCGGGCGCGGAGTCAGGAGCCGAGGCGGGGTTCCATCTCGGCGAGTCCCCAGGCCATGACGGCGGCGGTGGCGATGCAGAGGCGGAAGTGTTCGGGATCGACGTGATCGAGGGTATCAGCGTGGGTGTGGTGCCAGTGGAAGTATTTTTCGCCGGTGGTGCGGAGGCCGAGGCCGGGGACGCCTTCGCGCATGAGAGGGCCGATGTCGGCACCGCCGCCGCCGGAGGTGACCTGGTGGGCGCCGATGCCGGCGAGCAGGGCGCCGATCTGCTGAGCCTGGGCGACGGCGCGCTCCTGGACGGGTTGGCCGGCGGTGAGAGCGGAGAGGCCGAAGCCGAGAGGGCGTTCGGCGCCGCCGTCCATCTCGATGGCGGCGACGTGGTTTTTGACGGTCTCGCCGGCCCACTGGCGATAGGCTTCGGCGCCGCGGAGTCCGTTCTCCTCGTTGGTCCAGAGGACAACGCGGACGGTGCGCCGGGGGATCAGGTTGAGTTTTTTCATCAGGACGACGGCCTGCCAGCAGGCGATGCAGCCTGTACCATCGTCGTGGGCGCCGGTGCCGACATCCCAGGAGTCGATGTGGCCGCCAAGGACGACGATCTCTTCGGGTTTTTCGCGGCCGGGCAGGTTGGCGATGACATTAGCGGAGGGGGAATCGGGCAGGGTTTGGGCCTGCATTCTGAGGCGGAGGCGGACCGGGACGCCGGCCTTCGAGAGGCGGGCGATGCGGCCGGCGTCCTCGACGGCGAGGGCGGCGGCGGGGATTTTGGGTTGAGCGGCGTCATAGCGCATGGCGCCGGTGTGAGGGGTGGCGAGGCTGTGGGGCGTGACACTGCGGACGAGAGCGGCGACGGCGCCGAGGCGGGCGGCGCGACTGGCGCCATTCGAGCGGTAGGCGACGGTGGGGCCGTAACCGCGCCAGGGGGCGTTGAAGAGGACGATGCGTCCGCGAACGCGGGATGCGGGAAGGGCATCGAGTTCGTCGAAGGACTCAACGGCAACGACCTCCGCGGTGATGCCTTCAGGGGGCGTGGCGATGCTGCCGCCAAGGCCGAGCATGCGAAGAGGAGCGGCGACGGGGGCGAGGAGTTCGGCGCTCTCTTCGCCGCGCACCCAGTGGGGGACCATGACCTGGGGGGTTTCGACGCCGGAGAAGCCGTCGCGGCGCATTTCGGCGGCGCACCATTCGATGGCCTGTTCGAGGGTCTTGGAGCCGGCGAGGCGGGCGCCGATGCGGTCACAGAGGTATTCGAGGCGGGCCCAGCCCTGCTGATCGGTGAGAGCGGCGCCGATCAATTGGGCGGCGCCGGCGCGGAGGGGTTCAGTGAGAGGTCCGGTGGCCATCAGGGGAGCGGGCAGGAGGGAGAGGAGCGTTCGGCGGTCCATGGCGATGAAGCCTTCATCCTGTCACATCGCGGGAGCGGGTTGGGGCATCCTAATAGGCGTGCAAGAGTTTGACGCGCTTCTAATTTTGTCCTTCGGCGGGCCGGAGAAGCCCGAAGAGGTGATGCCCTTTCTGGAGAACGTGACGCGAGGCCGCAACATCCCGCGGGAGAGGCTGGAGGAGGTCGCGGAGAATT
>DNFG01000474.1 GCA_003487005.1 Bryobacterales bacterium | reverse complement strand
GCAGGTTCAGTTCATCTGTGGCCCCGAGGAAGGCCTCCCCGGCGCGCGCCGCTTCACCGATCTCGCGGAACTCATCCCCTACCTCGCCACCGCCCGCGCCTACCTTGGCAACGACTCCGGCCCCACCCATGTCGCCGCCGCTCTGGGCCTCCCCACCCTCGCCCTCTTCGGCCCCACCAACCCCAAAGTCTGGGCCCCCCGTGGCCGCCGTGTCCGTGTCATGGACCTCCGCTCCTCCCCCCGCGCCGTCTTCGAAGCCCTCTACCCCCTCACCCGCGGTTGATCCCGCCCGCCCGAGTATGTCACGGTGTCTCCAAGGCCCCTCTCATGAACCGTCGCCACTTCCTCGCCGCCTCTGCCGGACTGCCCGCCGCCGGGTGTTATCAACTCGGCAAAATGCTCGGCAAGAGGCCCCCCAATGTCGTCTTCATCCTCACCGACGACCAGCGCTGGGACTGCCTCGGCGTCGCCGGCCACCCCTTCCTCAAAACTCCCAATCTCGACCGCCTCGCCAATGAAGGCGCCCGTTTCGCCAACGCCTTCGTCACCACCTCCATCTGCTCCCCCAGCCGCGCCAGCTTTCTCAGCGGCCTCTACGCCCACCAGCACGGCGTCCAGAATAATTTCACCGATTTCCCCTCAGGACTCCCCAGTTGGCCCGTCCACCTTAAACGCGCCGGCTACGACACCGCCTACATCGGCAAATGGCACATGGGCGAACTCGACGACTCCGTCCGCCCCGGCTTCGACCACTGGATCTCCCACCGCGGCCAGGGCCAGTATTGGGACACCGAATTCAACATCAACGGCAACCGCCAGACCGTCAAGGGCTACTACACCCACACCGTCACCAACATGGCCCTCGACTGGCTCAAAAACCGCGGCAGCAAACCCTTCGCCCTCTGCCTCGGACACAAAGCCCCCCACGGCAAGTGGATCCCCGAACCCAAATACGAACACGCCTTCGATAACGTCGAAATCAAACGCCCCCCTACCGCCGGCCTCACCGGCCCCGACATGCCCAGCTTTGTCAACGAACGCATCAACACCTGGCACGGCATCAACGGCAACCTCTACGGCCACAAGAACTTCGAGGAGTTCGTCCGCAACTACCACGCCACCATCCTCTCCGTCGACGACTCCGTCGGCGCCATCTACAACGCCCTTCAACAATCCGGAGAACTCGACAATACCCTCATCGTCTTCGCCGGCGACAACGGCTTCCTCCTCGGCGAACACGCCTCCATCGACAAACGCACCATGTGGGAAGAGAGCATCCGGATCCCGCTCATTATGCGCCACCCCCGGTTCATCCCCAAACCCATCGTCCTCAATGAACTCGTCCTCAACCAGGACGTCGCCCCCACCATCCTCGACCTCTGTGACGCTGAACCCATCCCCACCGCCCCCTCCGCGTCCTGCCGCCGCCTCCTTGCCGGCGAAGTCGACCCCGGATGGCGCAAATCCTTCTACTACTCCTACAACTACGAGTCAGAATTCCCCTACACCCCCAACGTCCGCGGCATCCGCACCGAACAGTGGAAGTACATCCACTACCCCAACGGCGACGAATCCCCCGACCGCTATCTCGCCGAACTCTACGACCTTCGCAACGACCCCCTCGAACAGAAGAACCTGATCAACGAGCCCGGCGCCTCCGAAAAGGCCACCGAACTGAAGTACGATCTCCGCAATCTTCAGGAAAAGCTCGGCACCTGGCCCGACACCATGCCCCTCAATCCCCAATTGAAGATGGAACTGCCCGAGGAGTCGATCCGCTAACGCTATTCCGCCCGCTGCCGCGTCACCCGCTCGGCCACAAACTCATAGCCCGCCATGCCGTAAGGGCTCTCCGCGTTCGAAATCATCAGCACGCCCTCGATCCAGAACACCTGGAACAGAGCCGCCGGTACCCGCACCCCGGCGCGCGTCTTCACCCAGATCATCTGGTTCGGCGGCGGCGGTGGCGTGTGAATGCACGCGCCCGCCCACGGCACCAGCAGAAACTGCGTCACCTCGAAAGCGTCATCATCCAGCGGCACCATGTAGCCCGCCACCCGCACCCGCCGGCCGTTCGCCGATTGCAGCCTCGGCGATGCCGCCCCCGTCTCCACGTTCAACTCCCGCAGGTCATTCCACGTGATCACCGGCGCCGTCGACGACCCCGCCGCCCCCTCCTCCGGGATCTGCGAGTTCCACACCTGCCACATCTTCCCCATCCCGAACAGCAACAGCAGCAACAAAGCGAAATAGCTCCGCCGCCACCGGAAATGCGATGTCCCCTCGCTCAACTGGCCCATTCCGCCCCACGACTGATATTCACTCTCACCTTCGCACTATACGACGCCCGCCCGCGTCATTGCGCCCATCCACCCCATGCTACCCTTGGAGATAAATGGGCAAAGTGACGCGTGTCATGATGCGGGCCGCTCTGTTGGCTTCGCTCACTGGGGTTGTCTCCTGGGATGGGCCGGACGCCGGGTCCGCCCTCGTCCCCCTCGCCGCCGCCCAGGACAACACCCCCACCGTTGACTGGCGCATGCTCCGCGGCCTCAATTTCCGCACCGGTGAAGTCGCCGCCCCCCTCAAGAAACATCAGAACCAGCAGGTCCGCGTCCCCGGCTTCATGGTCCCGCTCGAGGACGAGGCCGAGAGCGTCACCGAGTTCCTTCTCGTCCCTTACGTCGGCGCCTGCGTCCACACCCCGCCGCCTCCGCCCAACCAGATCGTCCACGTCTCCATGCCCCCGGGCAAGAAGGTCAAAGTCGAATGGTGGGAACCCATCTGGGTCTATGGCAAACTCGAATTCGATGCCGTCAAGAGCCCTTACGGTGATGTCTCGTTC
>DNFG01000027.1 GCA_003487005.1 Bryobacterales bacterium | reverse complement strand
CCGCCGCCCCGAATGGCTCAAAGCTCCGGCGCCCGTCGGCGACAACTACCGCGAATTGAAGGACCTCGTTCAGCGGCTTCGCCTCCACACCGTCTGCGAAAGCGCCGCCTGCCCGAATGTCGGCGAATGTTGGAACCAGCGGACCGCCACCTTCATGATTCTGGGGAACTTCTGCACCCGCCGCTGCGGCTTCTGCGCCGTCCAGAAAGGCGCGCCCCTCGAAGTGGACCGCGATGAACCCCGCCGCGTCGCCGAAGCCTGCGAAACCCTCGGCCTCAAGTACGCGGTCATCACCAGCGTCAATCGCGACGACCAGAAAGACGGCGGCGCTTCCATCTTCGCCGCCACCATCCGGGCCATCCGCGAACGGATCCCCGGCTGTCAGGTCGAGGTTCTGGTCCCCGACTTCCAGGGCTCCCGCGAGGCCATGGCCATCGTCATGGACGCCGCCCCGGATGTCCTCAATCACAACATCGAAACCGTCCCCCGCCTGTATAAACAGGTCCGGGTCGGCGCGCGCTATGAACGTTCGCTCGAAATGCTCGATTACGCCCACAGCCTCCGCCCCGAGATCCCCACAAAATCTGGCTTGATGGCCGGTCTCGGCGAAACCAACGAAGAGATCATCGACACCCTCGCCGACCTCCGCGACCACCACGTCTCGATCGCCACCGTCGGCCAGTACCTCCGTCCGACTCCTGAACACCTGCCCGTTCTGCGCTATGCCAGTCCCGCTGATTTCGCCTCCATCAAACAGGCCGCCCTCGCGATGGGCTTCGCCCACGTCGAGTCCGGCCCGCTGGTCCGCAGCAGTTATCACGCCGCCGAAGCGGTCACGGCGTGACCACCGAAATTCTCCACGACCATCTCGTCCGCGTCACCCTGCCGATGCGCGGCGCGCCCCCGTCGGTGAACGTCTATCTCCTTCGCGGTCAACGCCAGTGGATTCTGATCGACACCGGGATGCCATACTGCGCGTTCACGCCCCCGGATCTCGAGTTGATCGTCATCACCCACATGCACGCCGACCACAGCGGCCTGGCTGTCGAACTGCGGCGCCAAACCGGCGCCCCGGTCTGGATGCACCGCGACGACACCGCCCTGCTCCACGACCTGAAGTCGGACGGCGTTCATGCTGCGCTCCTCCGCCGCCAGATGGAGAAAGCACGGACCCCCGGCGACATGGCCGAGGCGGTTGTGAAGAGCGCCGGACGCCTGCTGGAACTGTTTCCGGCCTTCACGCCGGACGACGATCTGCCCAACGGAAAACGCTTCGATTCCGCGCTTGGACCCGTGGAAGTGATTCATACTCCTGGACATAGCCCCGGACACTGCTGCCTCTGGCTCGAACAGCCAGGCTGGCTGATCGCCGGCGACCATGTCCTCGAAAAGACGACGCCCCACGTCGGCTTCATCCCCGGCCGCGACGCCCTCGCCGACTACGCCTCCACCCTCGGCCGCCTCCGCGAACTGCCCGCGAAACTGATTCTACCGGGCCATGGAGCGCCGTTTACGGGCCTGAACGAGGCCCTGGAACGGATCGAAAACCATCAAAAAGCGCGCGCCGCGCGCATTCGGGAACTGCTGGCGGAAAGCCCCCGGACGGCCCACGAAATCGTGACGTCCCTGTTCACCCGGGTCAGCCGTCCAGGCGACTATCACTTCGCCTTGACCGCCGTTCTGGCCCATCTGGAGCGCTAAAAACGCGATTCCAGTCGCGTCTCGTACACGTTTCCGTGCTGATCCGAGCTCAAAACAATCCACGGAACCCCTCCCGGGAACCGCGATTTGGGCCCCGTAACGTCATTGAGGCGGACCCCCTCGCCCCGGGTGACGGTGCTGGCGGGCAAGTCCGCCCGCAATCGCGGTAAAGGGCTGACAATCAAGGCGATACCGTCGCGGCGCTGGGCCGCGGGGCCGGGTTCGTAAGCCGTGTAAAGCAGAAAAAGCCGCCCGGGCGCGCCGCCAATCACGGCAATCGGCCGGCTGGGGGTCGCTTCGGGCGTCCGGTTCGCGAACGGGACGCTCGTCCACCAGCCCTGGCTATCCCGAACGCGCAGAACGAGTTGCGGCTCTCCAACGCGGTCCACCGAGTTCTTCATCGCCACATAAAGAGTCCCGTCCGCGCTGACTGCCGCGTTGATGTGGTCGTCGGCGTTCAATCCGCCTTCCTGCACGGTTTCGACCGGTCCGCCGATCCGGCGGAAGTACACGCCGTCGTTCTTCTGGTCGGACCAGATGACGCCGGGGCCGCCGGGGAGAGCGACGATGGCGCAGATGTCATCGTCGGCCATCTCTTTTTCGTTCAACACGATAGCGTCGTTCCAGTGGCGGCCTTCGGGGTCTTTGGAGCCGCGGGCGACGATCTTGTTGCCGTCATCGTGGGCGATCCACCATAGTCCCTGGCGATCACGGGCAATCGTTGCCGTTTCAACGGCTTGCGGCCAGCGGACGGGCGGGCCGGCGGGGACGTAGCGGCCGTTTTCCCAGCGCAGTCCGAGCACCGCGAGTTCCTTTTCGCCCACCAGAACAGCACGGACACCGCTATCGTCGCTCCAGACGTCGGCCTGCCCCGGAAGCCCCTGAAGTGTTGAATCCAAATGAGTTTCGCGTTGCCAGCCGGTTTCGGTCCGGCGCCAGACGCTGCTGCCCGCCTTCGTTGGAAGCCACGCCCACCAGTGGTTATGGGCATGCCAGATCTTGGATTGCGGCTTGTCCCTGGTCGGAAAAGGGACATCGACGCGCAGCACGGCCCGGTCCGCCGCCCCCGCGAGGCCAATAACCATTGTACATGTACAATAGACAATAAACAGCAGGCGTCTCATCGGATCAGATCGAAGGCTTTCTTCATGGCGGTGGCGGTGGCGGCGAGGGCGGCTTCGGGCGCCATTTGGCGAAGCGGGGCATTGAAGGGCTCGCAGCGGACGGGGGCGTCGCAGCCCAACTCGTTGAGGGTATTGAGGAAAGCGCCAACATCGATGACGCCGGTCGCCATGGGCAGTTCGCGCTCCGAGTCGATTTGTTCATCGACAGTCCGGCCTTTGGGGGCATCGTTCAGGTCCACGCTGACGATGTCCCACGAGGTCAACGACTTGAGATCGGCGACGGTCTCGTTGGCGGTGAACCAGTGCCAGGAATCGAGGACGAAGCCGACGTGCCCAACGCCGATTTCAGCGATTAACTCCTTCATTTGCTTCATGGAATGGACAAAGGGAAAGCGGCGGGCGGACCAGAGGGTTTTCGGGCCGACATATTCAAGCCCGACGCGGCAGCCGTGATCCCCGGCGATGCGGGCACACTCGCGCAGGCGGCGGGCATGCATCCGGAGATTGGCGAGGTAGGGCAAATCATTGGAATTAGGCGAGATCCAGGTGCAGACGCGCGTCGCCCCGGCCCGCTGCAGCGCGGCACACTGGGCCGGGAACGCGCCGAGGGTCCGGATGAAGTTCTCTTCCGAAGTCCGGAAGTCGACGGCGAGACCGGCGGTGCCCCAGACGATGTTTTTTGCCTTCATTTCTGCGACAAAATCGCGCAATTGAGCGGCATCGAGGCCGCTTAAAAAGCCCGCCTGCGCGTCGATGGCCTCGTAGCCGAAGCGGTGGGCGTAATCAAGGGCCTGGCGCTGATCGGCCTTGACGCCGATGGACCCGGCGGAAAGGTGAATGGTCATCTTCGTGCGCGGAGCGGCAATCGCGTAACCGGCGACTGCAGGGAGGGCGAGAAGTGCGCGGCGGGTGCAGGTGGCGGGCATGGTATTGCTCCTTGAAAGCGGAGTGTATCGCATAATAGGGGGACTGGGAACGGATGGGCCAAAGAATCGATCAACTGGTGGCGCGCGTGGAGGATCCGGCGAACCCCGTCGTCTGGCTGGACCCTTCGACGAGCGCGGAATTGTGGGCGGCGCTGCCCGCGGCGTTGAAGGAACGGGCGTTCTCGGTGGTGGTGCTGGACGGAGTCGCGGACGCGGCATCGCTCCGGTCGGAACTGCTGGGCGTGTTGGGCGCCCAGGGGCCGATCCGGGAGGCGCTCGCCGGATTGCCGTCGGCGGATGGGGAGCAAGGCTGGGTATTTCTCTATCAGGCGCCGGAACAATTGCGGGAATCAGATGAAGCGGCGTTCGAGGACTTGCTCGAAACGGTCGCGCAGATTCACGAAATCCACTGGTCGGAGCGGCGGACCCATCTTAAGTTAGTCGTCCGGGATTAGATCCCCAACACGCGCCGTTTTCGCGTGTAACTTGTGTGGCCCTCCCGCGAAAATTTCTTGCGTCGGCAAGTTTGCATCCGCTATCTTAGTAATTGCTATGTTAGCGAACACTAGGTCGGCTCCTGGCGCCTCGTCGCGGCACCGGATGACAAGCGAGGAGCGCCGGGCGGCGATCATCGAAGCGGCTGTGGACCAGTTCTCGCAGAACGGGTTCCGGGGGACCACGACGCGGGAGTTGGCGGCAGCGGTTGGCGTCAGCGAACCCGTTCTGTATCAACACTTTGCCGCGAAAAAGGATCTCTACGCGGCGATCGTCGAACACATGTTGAACCATGTGACGACGCGCTTCGAGAACCGGATCCAGGACCTGCCGGACGAAGCCACCGATGAACAGTATTTCCGCTGGCTGGTCGAGCAGATGTGGGACTGGTACGCGGAGGACATGCGCTATGTCCGCCTGCTGATGTTCAGTGCCCTCGAGGGGCATGAACTGGCCGAGATGTGGCATGAACGGGCGCTCGGGGTCCTGCTGGAGCATGTCTGCCGGGTGGTGGACTCGCGGATGGAGGCGGGGGAATTCCGGGAGATGCATCCCATGCTGGCGACCGAGGCGCTGCTGGGTCCGGTGGCGCATGTCTGCATGCTGACCATGATGTTCAAGTGCAAACTGCCGGGGATTACGAAGGAGGCGGTGGTGACGGAGTTTGTCGAGATTTACCTGAACGGAATCCGGAAGCGTTCGTAGAAAGTGAAGGGGTCGAAGGATTTTTATATGTCGAAATTCATGGGATTACTGATCGCCCTGCTGTTGGTCCTGGCCGGCTGCGGAAAGAAGACGGAAGAGGTAAAGGCGGCGCCGGCGCCGGAGGCGCTGGCGGTGCAGACGGCGCTGGCGGAAGCGCGGACGGTGGAGAAGTCGCTGATGGTGACGGGTTCGTTGCACCCGGATGAGCAGACAACGGTCTCGAGCGAAGTGCCGGGGCGGTTGAAGACGGTGGACGTGGATTTCGGGCAGAGTGTGCGGCGCGGCCAGGTGGTGGCGCAATTGGACACGACGGAACTGAGCCTGCAACTGGAGCGGGCGCGCGCGGCCCTGGCGCAGGCGCAGGCGCGTCTCGGACTGGCGCCGGGCGCGGTGGAAGAGCCGGAGTCGACCGCGGGCATGCGCCAGGCGAAGGCGCAACTGGAGGATGCACGGGCGCGTTTTGAACGCTCGCGCAAACTGGTGGAGACGGGCGACATCTCGCGGGAGCGCTTCGAGGAAGCCGAGCGAGGGATGCAGGCCCGGGAAGCCGCCTACGACGCCATGCGCGACGAAATGCGGACGCAACTGGCGAGTCTGCGCGCGTTGCGGGCGGAGGTGCAACTGGCGGAGAAGCGGGTGAAGGACGCGACGATCGTGGCGCCGTTCGACGGCGCGGTGACGGTGAAGCACGTGTCGCCGGGACAGTACATCAAGGAGAACGTGCCCGTGCTGACGATTGTGAAGACCTCGCCGCTGCGGCTGCGCGTGGAGGTGCCCGAGTCGGCGGTCGCGGACGTGCGGGTGGGCACGGAGCTGAAGTTTTCCACCGAAGCTGCTCCGGGGCAGGAGTTTTCGGCGGTGGTCCGGGAGTTGAATCCGTCGCTGGACGCGCGCTCGCGGACGTTGACGGCGGAGGCGCGGCTGTCGCAGGCGGACGGGCGGCTGAAGCCGGGTTCGTTCGTGCAGGTGAAGCTGATTACGGCGAAGGCGTCGCCGGTGATTGCGCTGCCGGCGGCGGCGGTGTACACGGTGGCGGGCTTGAACAAGTTTTTTACGATCGAGGATGGGAAAGCGGTGGAGCGGCGCATCCCGGAGATTCTGGGGTCCAACGGGTGGGTGGAGATTCCGGAGGGGACGGTGCCCGCCGGCGCGCGCGTCGCGATCTCGAATGTACCGCTGCTGACGAACGGAGCGCCGGTCCGGGTGACGGGCGGGCAGAGCTGAAAGCGGGGATAGACGAAGATGCAGAAACTGGCAGAGATCTGTATTCGCCGGCCGGTATTCGCCACGATGCTGATCGTGGCGCTGGTGGTGATCGGCTTTAATTCATACCGCCAATTGGGCGTGGACTATTTCCCGAAGGTGGAATTTCCGTTCGTGACGATCACGACGGTGCTGCCGGGCGCCAGTCCGGAGGAAGTGGAAAGCCAGGTGACGAAGCCGCTGGAAGAGGCGGTGAACACGATCGCGGGCATTGATGAGTTGAACTCGACGTCCGCGGAAGGCATTTCGGTGATCACGATCGGGTTCGTCCTCGAAAAGGACCCGGATGTGGGCGCGCAGGAAGTGCGCGACAAGATCAATTCCGTCCTGGGCGAATTGCCGAGGGACGCGGATCCCCCGACGGTGGAGAAGGTGGCGACGGATGCCTCGCCGATTCTGAACATCGTCGTGTCGGCGAACCGGGATCTGCGCGAGATCACCAAGCTGGTGGACGACCGCCTGAAGAAGAACCTGGAGTCGCTGGACGGCGTGGGTCAGGTCCGTTTCGTGGGCGACCGCGAGCGGCAGGTGCAGGTGATTATCGATCCGGAAAAGCTGTACAGCTACAACCTGAATGTGGATCAGGTGCGCGGGAGTCTGGCGGCACAGAACATCGAGTTGCCGGGCGGGCGCGTGGATCAGGGCAACCGGGAGTTGAGTCTGCGGACGATGGGCCGGATGGAGCGTCCGGAGGATTTCGCGCGGCTCATCGTGGGTCAGGTGAGCGGGTCGCCGGTGCGGATCAGCGACATCGGACGGGTGGAGGACACGTTCGAGGAGCCGAGGTCGGTCGCGACGCTGAACGGCGAACCGGCGGTGGTGCTGCAGGTGCGCAAACAGGCGGGAACGAATACCCTGGACGTCATCGCGCGGGTGAAGGAGCGGGTGGATGAGCTGAAGGCGGGGCTGCCGCCGGATTTCGAGATCACCTACGCGCGCGATCAGTCGGGGTTCATCAACGCGGCCTTCTTCGCGGTGCAGGAGCACCTGGTGCTCGGCGGGATCTTCGCTTCGATCATCGTATTGATCTTCATTCGTAGCTGGCGGTCGACACTGATCGCGGCGGTGGCGATTCCGACCTCGATCATCTCGACGTTCGCGCTGATGCAGTACATGGGCTTCTCGCTGAACCAGATCACGATGCTGGCACTGACGCTGATGGTGGGCATCGTGATCGACGATGCGATCGTGGTGCTCGAGAATATCTTCCGGTTCATGGAAGAGAAGGGCATGCCGCCGATGCAGGCGGCGGTGGAGGGCACGCGCGAGATCGGCCTGGCGGTGCTGGCGACGACCCTGTCGCTGGTGATCATCTTCATTCCGATCGCGCTGATGCCGGGCATCGTGGGCCGGTTCATGTCGAGTTTCGGCTACACGGCGGCCTTCGCGGTGATGGTGAGCCTGCTGGTGAGTTTCGTGCTGACGCCGATGCTGTGTTCACGGTTCCTCAAGCCGTCGAAGCACGGCAAGGCGCATGGCGGGACGAAGGGCGGATTCTTTGACCGGATCTTCGCGGGGCCATACCTGTCGCTGCTGAAATGGTCGATGGCGCACCGGTGGGTGATTGTGATCATCGCGGTGGCGGTGGTGATCAGCACGGGTCCGCTGATGTCGGGCCTGGGTGTTGATTTTCTGCCGTCGGAGGACCAGGGCGAGTTTGAAGTGACGGTGAAGATGCCGGTGGGCTCGTCGCTGGAGGGCACGCAGCAGGTGGTCCGAAAGGTGGAAGCGGACCTGGACCAGATTCCGGGGATCGCCAGCAAGCTGACGCTGATCGGCGCGGACTTCCGGAGGCAGGTGGACCGCGGGACGATCCTGTTGACGCTGGTGCCGGTCAATCAACGCAAGGAGAACCAGAAGCAGTTGATGGACATGGTGCGCGACCGGCTGTCGAAGTACAGGGACCTGACGGTGACGGTGCAGAACCCGGGATTGATCGCCGGTCAGGTGGACGCGGATTTTCAGTACTCGGTACAGGGCCCGGATCTGGATGAACTCGACGTGATTTCGCAGAAATTGATGGCGAACCTGGGCAAAGTACAGGGAATGCGCGATTTGAACAGCTCGTACGAATCGGGCAAGCCCGAAGTGCGGGTGGAGATCAACCGCGACAAGGCCGCGGATCTGGGGGTGAACGTGGCGGCGATCGCGGGAGCGATGCGCGTGCTGGTGGGCGGCGATGATCAGGTGACCACGTACAAGGAAGGGGACGACCGCTACGACGTCCAATTGCGCGTGGACAAGCGATTCCGGAGTTCGGCGGCGGCGATGGAGCGGCTGTACGTGCCATCGGCGGCGCTCGGAAATGTGCCGCTGTCGAACGTGGCACGCCTGGAGGCCGGCGAGGGTCCGCTGTCGATCGACCGGTACAACCGGCAGCGGCGGATTCTGATTCAGGGGAATCTGTCGGGCGGTCTGGCGTTGAACGACGTGCTGATCATGGCGGATAACGAGATGCGGTCGATGAACCTGCCTCCGGAGTATCAGTTCGGCGCGGTGGGGAAGTCGAAGGAATTGGGCCGCGCGATGCAGAATTTCTTCATTGCCTTCCTGCTCTCGCTGATGTTCATGTACATGATTCTGGCGGCGAACTACGAGAGTTTCATCGATCCGGTGACGATTCTGCTGTCGCTGCCGCTGTCGGTGCCGTTCGCGCTGATGGCGTTGTATCTGGCCCGGGAGAACTTCTCGATCGTGTACACGTCGCTCGGCATTCTGGTGCTGTTCGGGATCGTGAAGAAGAATTCGATTCTGCAGATCGACCACATCAAGGGATTGCGGCGGGCGGGCATGCACCGCCTGGAGGCAATCTACCGGGGCTGCGAGGACCGGTTGCGGCCGATTCTGATGACGACGATGGCGCTGGTGGCGGGCATGATCCCGCTGGCGCTGGGCACGGGTCCGGGCGCCGGAACGCGGCGGACGGTGGCGGTGGTCGTGATCGGCGGGCAGTCGATGGCGCTGCTGCTGACACTGCTGGTGACGCCGGTGGCGTACTCGCTGTTCGACGATCTGGCGCATTCCCGGTTGTGGGGAAAACTGTTCAAACCGTTCCGGCGGCGCGGCGCGGAACCGGAGCCGATACCGAGCGAATTGTCGGGAGATTAGGAGAGTTATGCGAGCAATCATACTGGCCCTGGTGGTGATGAGTGCGTCCGCGTGGGCGCAGGAGGCGGCACGGCCGCGCGTGGGCGTGACGGGACCGGAGCGGAAGTTGACGCTCGATGACGCGATCCAGCAGGCGCTCGGCAGTAATCTGCAGATCGAGATCGAGCGGACGAACGTGGACACGGCGGCACAGGTATTGAAGGCGGCGCGGGGCGTATTCGACCCGGTGCTGCGGTACCGGCCCTCACTCGAGACGCGGAACAACCCGACGCCGAGCGTGCTGATTTCGCCCACCGGAACGTTGACGGAGCGGATTCACCGGGAGGATTTCTCGGTGCAGCAGATGACGCCGTGGCGGGGGATGAGCCTGTCGGCCAACTTCGACAATGCGCGGCAGTCCACCAACAATCCGTTCGTGGGGCTGAATCCCTACCTGGAGTCCCGGCTGACGTTTGGGATCACGGTGCCGCTTTGGCGGGGCCGGGAGATCGACGGGGCGCGGGCGCAGATCAAGGTGCGGGCCAAGCAGCGGGAAGTGTCGGAGACAGAACTGTCGCTGCGGGTGATCGACGTGGTGACCCAGGTGCAGAACGCTTACTGGAGCCTGGTGGCGGCACGGCGCGAGCGCGAAGTGCGCGCGGACGGCGTAGCGCTCGGGCGCGAACAATTGGCCCGGAGCAAGCGGCAGATCGACAGCGGGACGCTCGCACCGGTGGAACTGGCGGCGGCGGAAGCGGAACTGCAGCGGCGCATCGACAGCTACATGGCGAGCGTGAACGCGGTGACGCAGACCGAGAACGGGTTGAAGATGCTGCTGGCGGGGTCGCGCGAAGACGGGTTGTGGAGCGAGGAACTGGCGCCGGTGGACGCGCGTCCGCTGGACCCGCCGGTGAAGGAGTTGGGGGCGGCGGTCCGGACGGGCCTCGAGAAGCGGCCGGAATTGAAGGCCGTCCGGCTGATGACCGAGGCCAACGAGGTGCAGGCCTCGCTGGCGCGGGACAAGCGGAAACCGCAAGTCAATCTGGTGGCGGGCTATTCGACGGCCGGACTGGCGGGGACGATCAACACGGCGCCGAATCCGTTCGAGGGCCTGAATGCGCCGCTGAATGCGCGCGTGGACCAGTTGTCCCTGCTGGCGGGGTTGCCGCCGCTGCCGGGCGGCGGGTTCGTGGGACCGCCGGAACGGTTTCTGGGCGGGTATGGACGGGCGTTGTCGAACCTCGGCGGAGGCTCGTTCTACACGCTGCAGGGGGGGATTCAGCTCGAGTGGAATCCGCGGAACCGGACAGCGGACGCGGAACTGGCGCAGACGGCGATCGCGGAACGGCGGTTGAAACTGCAGATGCGGCAGGCCGAGCAGGGAGTGGAAGTGGAGGTCCGGAATGCGCTGCAGGCGCTGGATTCGGCTTCGGCGCGGATCGAGGCGGCGCAGGCGAGTGAACGGGCGGCGCAGGAAAAGCTGGAGAGTGAAATCCGGCTGTTCCAGACCGGAGAAAGCACGAATTTTCTGGTGCTGACGCGGCAGAACGAGTTTCTGGATTCGCGTTTGCGGGCGGTGATCGCGGTGCTCGAGTACAACCGGGCGGTGGCGCGGTTGGAACAGGCGACGGGGTTGACGCTGGAGGCGCACCGGATCGCGTTGAATTGAAAGGCCGGGCGGCGGTTGGTTCATCGCTCCAGTCAAATGTCATAGACTATGGAGACGCCGCCGGGCGCAAGATGCCCGGGCGGCGACTGGAGGACTACTGGACGTTATGGGTACACAACCGCAACCCCCCGCCAATACGGGCCTGGACGAAAACATGGCGTGCGCGCTCTGTTATCTGCTGGGTCTGCTGACCGGGATTCTGTTTCTGGTGCTGGAGCCGCACAACCGGAATCCGCGGGTGAAATTTCACGCGTGGCAGGCGATTTTGATGGGTGTCGGGTTCTTCGCGCTGTACATCGCGCTGGGCTTTTTGGGGATCGTGCTTTCGTTCGTCGGGATCGGGGCAATCGCGCTGCTGATGTACCCGGTGCTGGGTATCTGCATGTTTTTGCTGTGGTTGTTCCTGATGTACAAGGCGTACAACGGAGACAATTTCCAGCTTCCGCTGATTGCGGACTTCGCGAAGAAGCAGGCCGGGTTCGCGGGCTGAGGCAGAGCCGAGGGGATTGTCTATTGTATATGTACAATAGACAATCCCGGTCAGAGCGAGCGGACGAGGCGGCCGGGGAGGGCGAACAGCGCCGCGATCAGGTCGAAGACGCCCGTGACGACCACGCCGAGAAGGCGGAAGGGCAACAGAATCAACCAGATGACCGGATAGAGCAGGAGTGCGAGCAGGGCCAGGGGCCAGCAGAGCACGCACAGAATCACGAAGAGAAGAAACGCTGCCATGGTGGTCGCTCCTGTCATTTAAGTACGCGCGAAACGGGGAAAAGTTCGCTGTTTTAGTGTGCGGAAGAAGGGTATAGAATGGGCGCAGCCATGCAACGCCGCAACTTTCTTCTCTCCGCCGCGCCGCTGATTCTGCCCCGCCGGGTATTCGGCGCCAATGACCGTCTGAAGCTGGCCGTGATCGGCCTGGGAAACCGGGCGAAGTGGCTGCTGAAGAACGAGGAGTTTCCGCAGGCGGACTTCGTGGCGTTTTCGGACTGCAACGCGCCGCGGATGGACGAAGCGCGGCAGATCAAGCCGAGTCTGGAGCGGGCGAAGACGTTCGTCGAGTTCCGGACGATGATCGAGCGGGAAAAGCCGGACGCGGTTTTCGTGGAGACGACGACGCACGCGCGGGTCTGGGTGGCGATGCAGGCGATGCAGATGGGGGTGGACGTTTACGCGGAGAAGCCGATGTCGCTGACGATCGCGGAGGGGCGGGCGATGGCGGACGCGGCGAAGAAGTGGAAGCGGGTGGTGCAGGTGGGGACGCAGCAGCGGTCGATTCCGATCAACGAGTGGGCGAGCCGGCGGATCCGGGAGGGTTTGTTGGGGCGGGTGCACACGGTGGTGGTGTGCAATTTCGAGGCGCCGAAGGTCTGGGAGCCGAAGCCGGCGCAGCCAATTCCGGAGGGGTTGAACTGGGATGTGTGGTGCAACCAGACGGAGTTGCGGCCGTATCACCGGGATTTGCAGACGCGCTGGGCGATGTGGAGGGATTATGACGGGGGCGGGCAGAGTTAAAAGGTGACGGGTTGGGGGACGCACTCGCTGGACCAGGTGCATTGCGCGCTGGGCAAGGACGACACGGGTCCGGTGGAGATCTGGCCGGAGGAACCGGGACAGGAGGGGCGGGTGACGATGCGCTATGCGGACGGCACTCTGCTGCGCCTGGTGGGCAAGAAGCGGCCGGAGGATCATTCGGATCTGGGGGCGATTTTCCACGGGGAGAACGGAACGCTGGAGATCAAGCGGGGGCTGCTGGTGGGCGACGCGGAGTTGCGTAAAGGAGCGCCGCCGGACACGATCGAGGGGCCGGGCGAGAACGCGTGGCACATTCAGAATTTCCTGAACGCGGTGCGGACGCGGAAGGCGGCGAACGCGGATGCGGAAGTGGGGCACCGGTCGACGACGGTGTGCTGCCTGGTGAACATTTGCCGGGATCTGGGGCGGCGTTTGCAGTGGGATCCGGTAAAGGAGCAGTTTGTGAACGACGCGGAGGCGAATTTACATGTTTCGCGGCCGAGGCGGAAGGGTTACGAACTGCCGGCGCTGGGGTAGCGCTTAAAATGGGGAAATGCGCCCTGTCCGGGGCGCGCGGTTGGCGATCCCGAGGAGACGCTGATGACCCCGACGATACTGCTTGCGCTGGCCCTGCTGGCGCCGAATGCCCAGGAGGCGCCGAAGACGACGATGCAGGCCCCGAAGGCGGCGCAGAAGCCGCAAGTCCTTGAAAAACATAATCACAAGCGGGTGGACGAGTATTACTGGCTCCGCGACCGGGAAAACCCGGAGGTGATTCAGTACCTGAAGGACGAAAACGCGTATCTGGACGCGGCGATGGCGCACACGAAGGGGTTGCAGGAGGCGCTGCAGACCGAATTCAAGACGCGGATCAAGCAGACAGACGAGAGCGTGCCATACCGGCGGGACGGTTACTGGTATTACTACCGGACGATCGAGGGCAAGAACTATCCGGTGATCTGCCGGCGCAAGGGGACGATGGAGGCGCCGGAAGAGATCCTGGTGGACGGCAACAAGGAGGCGGAGGGGACGAAGTTCTTCAGCCTGGGGGCGGTGGATGTGAGCCCGGACAACCGTTTGCTGGCCTGGGGGTCGGACACGGTGGGCCGGCGGTTTTACACGGTCCGGTTCCGGGATCTGAGCACGGGCGAGGCGTTGCCGGACGTGCTGAAGGACATCACCTCGTCGCTGGAGTGGGCGAACGACAACAAGACGCTGTTTTACGCGAAGCAGGACCCGGAGACGCTGCGTTCGTTCCGGATTTACCGGCACGTTCTGGGGACGGAGCAGGCGGCGGACACGCTGGTTTACGAGGAAAAAGACGTCGAATTCAGCGTGGGCGTGGGCAAGACGAGGTCGAAGAAGTACATCGTGATCGGGTCGAGCCAGACGGTGACGAGCGAGTACCGGATCATCGACGCGGACAAGCCGGAATCGGCGCCGCTGGTGTTCACGCCGCGGTCGCGCGGGCATGAACATTCGATCGATCATTTCGGAGACCGGTTCTACATCCTGACGAACCGGGGGGCGCGCAATTTCCGGCTGATGAGCACGCCCGTGGCGAAGACGGGCGTCGAGAACTGGACGGAAGTGATCGGGCACCGCGAAGACACGCTGCTGGAGGGGATGACGATCTTCAAGGACTTCCTGCTGCTGACGGAGCGGCGGAATGCGCTGGTGCATTTGCGGGTGAAGCCGTGGACTGGCGCCGGGGAGCATTACATCGATTTTGGTGAACCGGCGTACGCGGCGGGCCTGGCTCAGAACGAGGAGTATGACACCGAACTGGTGCGCTACCGCTACAGTTCGCTGACGACTCCGGGTTCGGTTTATGACTACAACACGAAGACGAAGGGGCGGACGCTGCTGAAGCGGGATGAAGTGCTGGGGGGCTTCGAGCAGACGAATTACGTGACGGAGCGGGTGTGGGCGACGGCGCACGACGGGGTGAAGGTGCCGGTGAGCGTGGTGTACCGCAAGGGGACGCCGCTGAAGGGCGACCGTCCGCTGTATCAGTATGCATACGGGTCTTACGGGTACTCGACGGACGCGTATTTCAACCCGTTCGTGATCTCGCTGGTGGACCGGGGGTTTGTGTACGCGATCGCGCACATCCGGGGCGGGCAGGAGATGGGCCGGCGATGGTATGACGACGGCAAACTGATGAAGAAGAAGAACACGTTCCGGGACTTCATCAGCGTGACGGAGCACTTGGTGAAGACGGGCTACGCGGATCCGAAGCGGGTGTACGCGATGGGCGGCAGCGCCGGGGGCCTGTTGATGGGCGCGGTGATGAATATGCGCCCGGACCTGTATCACGGGATGGTGGCGCAGGTTCCGTTCGTGGACGTGATCACAACGATGCTGGACGACACGATTCCGCTGACGACGTTCGAGTACGACGAGTGGGGGAATCCGAACGAGCAGGCGGCGTATGAATACATGCATTCGTACTCGCCTTACGATCAGGTGGAGAAGAAGGCGTACCCGAACCTGCTGGTGACGACGGGGCTGCACGATTCGCAGGTGCAGTACTGGGAGCCGGCGAAGTGGGTGGCGCGGTTGCGGGCGAAGAAGACGGACAGCAACCGGTTGTTGTTCCACACGAACCTGGACGCGGGGCACGGGGGGGCGTCGGCGCGGTATCAGCGGTATGCCGAGATGGCGCGGGTGTTTGCGTTCATGATTGACTTGGCGGGGGTGAAGTAGGGGGGGAGGGTCAGACGAGGAGGGCTTCGCCGCGTTCGAGGGCGAGGAGGCGGCGCTTGACGTCGAGGCCGCCGGCGTAGCCTGTCAGTTGTCCGGCGGCGCCGATGACGCGATGGCAGGGGATGACGATGGCGATCGGGTTGGCGCCATTGGCGAGGCCGACGGCGCGGACGGCGGCGGGGTTGCCGAGTTGGGCGGCGAGCGTTCCATAGGAGCGGGTTTCCCCGAAGGGGATGTCGAGCAAGGCGGCCCAGACGCGAAGTTGGAAGTCCGTGCCAGCCGGACGCAAGGGGAGGTCGAAGGTCCGGAGGCGGCCATCGAAGTAGAGGGACAACTGGCGGACGGCCTCGTCGAACGCGCCCGGTTCGCCACCTGGGAGCGGGACGTGCCCGAAGCGGAGGGATTCAATGATGTCGTCGCGGCCGGCGATGGTGAGCGGACCGGCGGGGCTGTGCAGGATGCGATAACGCAGGACGGTGTCCGGGGCGGGGGGAGGAGAAGGGAAGGCGT
>DNFG01000216.1 GCA_003487005.1 Bryobacterales bacterium | reverse complement strand
GCGATAATCACCTCCAACCCCCGCCCGCGCGCACTCTTGGCATATTCCGCCATCAAGTCCGGCGTGCGATGGGCGGAGACGATGCGCTTTTCATACGCCACGCCGAATTCCTCCAGCGTCGCGCAGGCGTGCTGCATCGTCTCCCAGTCACTCTGGCTCCCCATGATCACAGACACCAGGGGTGCGTCCATCACGTCTCCTTACTGACCCTGACCCAGCGAAAAACCGGGCTTGCCGTCAAACGTGCACAGGTTCTCCGTCTTGATGAAGTCCAGACCAGCCGCCTCCGCCCGCGACAGCAGCTCAATAATCTGCTTGTGCGAGATCGGCGCGCCATCCGTCGTCGAGTGGAACCGGCACCGCCAGTGGTCCGTCGTGATCGTGTCCTTCAACCCGCCCGGGTACACCTTCACCCCGCGATTCGACACCATCACCAGCTTCAGCCCTTCCGGCGTCAGCGCGTCCAGCTTCTGGCCCAGTTCTTCCGTCAACCCCGGCGCGTAATGGACGAACATATCCACGCCGATCGTCTCCTTCTTCACCGTCGAAGCCGCGTACACCGTGTCTTCCACCATCTGGCTCGGCGCCGCGTTGTAGCTCACCGGCTTGAACTTCTCGGGCAACTGTCCCACCCGCGAAGCCACCGCCTGCGCGAACTCCTTCGTCCCCACCTTCTCCTTGCTGATCCCTTCCTTGAAAATGTCATACGTGTGCACGCCATCCTCGATCGTCTTCAGCCACGCATTGTGGACCGCCGCCGCGATATCCGGCTGATTGATGTGCACCAGCATCATCACCGCGCCCAGCAGCAACCCCGACGGATTCGCCAGGTTCTGACCCGCGCGCCGGGGCGCCGATCCGTGAATCGCCTCGAACATCGCATACTTCGCGCCAATGTTCGCCGACCCCGCCAGCCCCACCGAACCCGCAATCTGCGCCGCCACGTCCGACAGAATGTCGCCGTACAGGTTCGGCATCACGATCACGTCAAACGCTTCCGGCGTATCGGCCATCTTCGCCGCGCCGATATCCACAATCCAGTGCTCTTTCTCGATGTCGTCGTACAACGCCCCGATCTCATCGAAGACCTTGTGGAACAGGCCGTCGGTGATCTTCATGATGTTGTCTTTCGTGAAGCACGTCACCTTCTTCCGGTTGTTCCGCCGCGCGTACTCGAACGCGTACTTCACAATCCGCTGGCACCCCGACCGCGTGATCAGCTTCAGACACTGCGTCACGTCCGGCGTCTGCTGGTGCTCGATCCCCGCGTACAGGTCTTCCTCGTTCTCGCGCACGATCACCACGTTCATCCCCGGGTGCTTCGTCCGCACATACGGGTCATACGCCACGCACGGCCGCACATTCGCATACAGCCCCAGCATCTTGCGCGTCGTCACGTTCAGGCTCTTGAAGCCCCCGCCTTGCGGTGTCGTGATCGGCGCTTTCAGGAACACCTTCGTCCGCAGCAGGCTCTCAATCGAACTCTGCGCGATCCCGGCGGAGTTCCCCGCCAGATAGACCTTCTCGCCAATCTCGATCTCTTCAATATCCAGCCGCGCACCGGCCTCGCGAAGGATATGCAGAGTGGCATCCATAATCTCGGGGCCGATGCCATCGCCCTTGGCCACAGTGATGGGTGTGTTTGACATGTTCTTTGATTCCCAGGGTAAACACTTCAAGATAGCCTCCCGGCCCTGCGACCGGCAAGCCATGGTTGCGATAGACTGCGTTCGGCGCTCTGCGCCAGGAGACAATGATGTCTGAAAAGTATCCTATCGCGAAATCCCCCCTCCCGCGCAGATCCTTCCTCGCCGCCGCCGCCACCGCCGCCTCCACCGCCCGCATCGCCGGCGCCCAGAACCTCATCCGCATCGGCGTCATCGGCGCCGGCCCCCGAGGCCAGTACCTCATGAAGCAACTGCAGAAAATCGGCGGCGTCGCCTTCCCCGCCGTCTGCGATGTCTATGACCTCCGCCGGAACCAGGCCGCCCAGATCGCCGGTCCCCCCGCCGAAACCTACGCCGACCACCGCGCCCTTCTCGAACGCAAGGACCTCGACGCCGTCATCGTCGCCACCCCCGACCACTGGCACGCCCCCATCACCATCGACGCCCTCCGCGCCAACCTCGACGTCTATGTCGAAAAACCCATGGTCCACAAACCCGAAGACGGCCTCGCCCTCGTCCGCGCCGCCCGCGACAACAAACGCATCGTCCAGGTCGGCATGCAGGGCCGCGGTCTGCCCCAGTTCACCGAACCCAAACGCCGCTACATCGACACCGGCATCATCGGAAAAACCGGACTCGTCCGCACCTGGTACACCTCCAATCAGGGCTACATCCAGCAACCGCCCCCCGGCATGGACCGCAAACCCGACGGCCTCGATTGGGACCGCTGGCTCGGTCCCGGCCCCAAAGTCCCCTGGAACCCCAACATCTACTTCAGCCCCTACAAATGGCTCCACTACGACGGCGGCATGATCATGGGCATCGCCATCCACGTCATCGACTCCGCCCACCATTGGCTCGGCCTCACCGAAACCGCCTCCGCCGTCGCCGGCGGCGGCATCCATTTCTATAACGACGGCCGCGATACCCCCGATACCGTCGCCCTCATCCTCGAATATCCCCAGAAACTCACCCTCACTTTCGAAGCCGAATGTCTCACCGCCCCCGGCCTCAAAACCACCGCCGGCGTCGAAATCAGAGCCACCGGAGGCTCCCTCTGGGCCGAACGCTACGTCGAAAAAACCGGCTGGCGCTACACCCCCAACCCCCGCT
>DNFG01000339.1:11516-11747 GCA_003487005.1 Bryobacterales bacterium | reverse complement strand
TTGAGGACGGAGCCTGGAGCGGCGGACCAGGATTTAACGAGGTCGGGACGCCAGTGGGCGAGGGGTTTGCCGGTGTGGAGGTCGAGGGCGGTGGCGCAGCCGGTTCGATGGCGGAAGGCGGAGCGCAGGGCGGACTCGACGGCGGGGGTCATGGTTCGAGACCGAAAAGGGGGAAGTACTTGGGGGGGATCTTGACGGGGCGGCCGTTGAAGTCGATCATGACGTGGCGGG
>DNFG01000339.1:0-11266 GCA_003487005.1 Bryobacterales bacterium | reverse complement strand
TGAAGTCGATCATGACGTGGCGGGTTTCGCCGGTGGCGAAGATGTCGCCGGAGAGTTCGTGGCGGATTTCGTAGGCAAAGGTGACCATGCGGGGGTGGGCGTGGGCGACCCAGGCTTTGGCGATGATTTCGTCGTCGTAGCGGGCGGGGGCGCGGTAGCGGCAGTTGACTTCGGCGACGGCGAGGCGGAGTTGGTCGTCGCGTTCGATGTCGCGATAGCGGAAGCCGCGGACGCGGCAGAGTTCGGTGCGGGCCATTTCCATCCAGACGAGGTAGTTGGCGTGGTAGACGACGCCCATCTGGTCGGTTTCGGCGTAGCGGACGCGGGTGCGGATTTCGGCGAAGGGGGGCGGTGCGGAAGTCATGTTGGCGAATTCCATTGTGACAAACGGAACCCGAGGGAGGCGCGGGCGCGTCTGTTAGCATGACGGATAGCGTGACGATACGAGTTCTATTTTTCGGGCAATTGAAGGACGCGACAGGGTGCGCGGAGCGGTCGCTGGAGGTGGAGGCGGGCGCGACGGCGGGGGCGGTTTTTGACCGCCTGGCGGGGGAGCACGAGCGTCTGGGGGTGTTGAAAGCGAGCATCCTGATGGCAGTGAACCAGGAGTTCGCGACGGGAGGGACGGTGTTGCGGGAGGGCGACGAGGTGGCGTTTTTGCCTCCGGTGAGCGGGGGTTCGGGGCCGTGGGTGGCGGCGATCGAGGGGGAAGACGGGCATTTTTTTGCGCTGACGCGGGAGCGGATCGATTCGGCGGCGCTCGCGGCGCGGCTGACGCGGGCGAGCGACGGGGCGGTGGTGACGTTCGAGGGGGTGGTGCGGAACAACAGCGGGGGACGGGCGACGCGATTTCTGGATTATGAGGGTTACGAGCCGATGGCGTTGAAGGTGATCGCGGAGATCGGGCGCGAGATGGCGGTGTGGCACCGGATCGGGCGGCTGGCGATTGTCCACCGATTGGGACGGCTGGAGATTGGGGAGGCGAGCGTGAGCGTGGTGGTGGCGTCGCCACACCGGGCGGCGGCTTTTGACGCGGTGCGCGAGGTGATGGACCTGTTGAAGACGAGAGTGCCGATCTGGAAGAAGGAGCATTTCGAGGACGGCGAGGTGTGGGTGGAGGGCGCATGGGACGCGTCGCTGCCGCGGCCGTAGCGTGGGCTCTGGTGGTGCTGCTGGCGCCGGCGGGGGCGTTGGGGCAACAGCAGCAGGAGGAGGAGGCGCCGGTCTTCAAGGTGGATGTGCGGCTGGTGCGGATGCTGGCGACGGTCAAGAGCCCGCAGGGGCAACTGGTGGGCGGGCTGGAGAAGGGGGACTTCAAGATTTTCGACAACGGGGTGGAGCAGGAGATCGCGATCTTCGAGCGGCGGACAGAACAGCCGTTGAGCATCGCGATGGTGGTGGACACAAGCCGGTCGACGGAGCGGGAGCGGCGATATGAGCTGGACAGCATCCGGCGGTTTCTGGCGACGCTGCTGAGGGAGGGCAATGAGCGGGATGAAGCGGCGCTATACAGTTTCAACACGGATGTGACGCTGCACACGGACTACACGCGGGATTTGCGGCGGCTGGAGCGGGGTTTGCGGACGCTGAAGAGCGAGGGGGCGACGGCGATGTTTGATTCGGTGTACCTGGCGGCCGGGGAGATGAAGAAGCGGGACGGGCGGCACGTGGTATTGATCGTGAGCGATGGGGCGGACACGGCGAGCCGGGTGAAGTTCGAGGAGGCGCTGGAGGCGCTGCATGACGTGGACGCGGTGCTGTACGCGGTGCTGGTGACGCCGGTGCGGGGGGGGGCGGGGCGAAATTTGCGGGGGGAGAACGCGCTGGCGACGTTCGCGCAGTGGACGGGGGGGCGGATGTTCATGCCGGCGTTGGGGGCGTCGATCGACGAGGCATTTTCGGAGATTCTGAGGGATCTGCGGACGCAGTATTTGCTGGGGTACTATCCGCGGGGGGTATCGCCGGCGAAAGAGCGGTTTCACCGGGTGACGCTGGTGGTGGACCGGGCGGGGCACAGCGTGGGAGCGCGGAACGGGTATTTCTCGGACGATGTGGTGGCGGCTCCGGCCGCGGGGGGTCCGAAGCGCCGGCCCTGATACACTGGTGAATCAAGAGGAGCGTGCCCGTTTTGCCCAAATCGAAAGCCCCTGCGCAGACATTTCAGGAAGTGGTCTACCTGCGGCATCTGACGGAGAACGACGTGCCGGTGTGCATCAAGCTGGAGGACGGCGAGGAGCATTGCGGGGTGATTGAGTTCTGGGACGCGGGTTTCATCCGGCTGAACCGGGACGACGGCGAGAAGCTGTTCATTTACAAGCACGACATCCGGTACATCTACGAGCTTCGAGAGAAGTAGCGACCCAAACAGGAAAGACAACATGGCTCACTATCTGGAGACGGCGACGGACATTGCGCGCGAGGCCGGTTCGCTGCTGGCGCATTTTTATGAGCGGCGGATCGGGTTTGAGTTGAAGGGCGATTTCGATCTGGTGACGGAGGCGGACCGGCAGTCGGAGGCTCTGGTGGTGGAGCGGCTGAAGAGCCATTTTCCGTCGCACGCGGTGCTGGGGGAGGAGGGTGGATTGCGGGAGGCGGGGACGGAGTACCGGTGGTACGTGGATCCGCTGGACGGGACGACGAACTTCGCGCACGGGTTTCCGATGTTCAACGTGACGCTGGGGCTGGAGCGCAAGGGGGAGATGATTTGCGGGGTGGTGTTCGATCCGGTGCGGCAGGAGATGTTCGCGGCGGAGCGCGGGGGCGGGGCGTTTCTGAACGGGCGGCGGATTCAGGTGTCGAAGGCGGGGCGGATTGAAGAGGCGCTGCTGGCGACGGGGTTTCCGTCGCGGAAGCGGCACGAGAACATCAACGTGCACTTCTTCCATCAGGCGGCGATGCAGACACACGGGGTGAGACGCGCCGGGGCAGCGGCGCTGGACCTGGCGTATGTGTCGTGCGGGCGTCTGGACGGGTTCTGGGAGTTTGGTTTGAACCCGTGGGACATGGCGGCGGGGTTGTTGCTGGTGGAGGAAGCCGGGGGGCGGGTGTCGGATATGACGGGGGGAGCGGCGTCGTTGACGGGCGAGCATGTGGCGGCGTCGAACGGGGCGATTCACGAAGGGCTGCTGGGGTTGTTCGGGGAAGTGTTCGCGGGGCGATACCGGTATCCGATGCCGCCGGTGATTCCGGTGGCGGGTTGACAGGCGCGGGGGCGCAAAGTGTTGCTTTACTTCACCTTACCGAAGGTGGTACGCTGACTGATTGACCATGCGCACCGTCGATCTTATCACCCGCAAGCGGAATGGCGAAGAGCTTCTGCCTGAGGAAATCACCTGGCTGGTGGACAGTTACACCCGCGGGGAGATTCCCGAATACCAGATGTCAGCCTTTCTGATGGCTGTCTATTTTCAGAACATGTCGGAGCAGGAAGTGGAGGCGATGACCGCCGCCATGCTTGCGTCTGGCGGGGGTCTGGACCTGTCGGACGTGCCGGGCCCACGGGTGGACAAGCACTCGACGGGTGGCGTTGGGGACAAGACAAGCCTGATCGCGGCGCCACTGGCGGCGGCGGCGGGCGTGGTGGTGCCGATGGTGGCCGGGCGGGCGCTGGGTCACACGGGCGGGACGCTGGACAAACTGGAAGCGATTCCGGGCTTCAACACGAAGCTGACGGTGGAGCAATTCAAGGAGCAGTTGCGGACGCTCGGGATTGCGATCATGGGTCAGACGGAGGAAGTGACTCCGGCGGACGGCAAGATGTACTCGCTGCGGGACGCGACGGGGACGGTGGAATCGACGGCGTTGATCGCGGCGTCGATCATGTCGAAGAAGCTGGCGGTGTCGCTGGACGGGCTGGTGCTGGACGTGAAAGTGGGCGCTGGGGCGTTCATGAAGCGGCAGGTGGAAGCGCGGAAGCTGGCGCAGTTGATGACCACGATTGCGCGGCGGAATGACCTGCGGGCGCAGGCGCTGTTGACGGACATGAATCAGCCGCTGGGCTTCGCGATCGGGAACGCGCTGGAAGTGATGGAAGTGTCGCAGACGCTGTTGAATGCGGGGCCGCCGGATCTGACGCGGCTGTCGCTGGAACTGGCGGCGCGGATGATCTTCCTGGCGAAGCTGACGGAGACGCTGGAAGACGCGCGGGAAGTGGCGCAGGCGCGGCTGCTGGACGGCTCGGGCTTCAAGAAGTTGCGGGACGTGATCGCGGCGCAGGGCGGGGATCCGATGGTGCTGGACCGGTTCGACATGCTGCCGAACGCGACGGGCGCGATGGAGATCACGGCACCGCGGGGCGGTTACGTGTCGGCGATCGATGCCGAGGAGATCGGGCTGGCATCGGCGATGATCGGCGCGGGGCGCGACACAAAGGAAGATTCGATCGACCCGGCAGTGGGCGTGATCCTGCAGGTGAAGGCTGGGGAGAAGGTGGACGAAGGCGGCGTGCTGTGCCGCATTTACTACACCAAGGAAGACCGGCTGGAAGAGGCGGCGGAGCGCGTGGAAGACGCCTTCCGGCTGTCATCAAACCCGCCGGAGCCGCGCGAGTTGATCCTCGAAGTCGTCAGCTAAAGCTCACGAAGGGAGGCTCGCGGCATGGATCGCTTCACCGGTCTGCTGGGTCTGGCTGTGATTCTGGGCGGGTGTTATCTGGCGTCGAAGAACCGGCGCGCGATTCGCCCGCAACTGCTGCTCTGGGGTTTGGGGTTGCAGTTTGCTTTCGCGTTTCTGGTGCTCAAGACCGGATTTGGGCGATTGTTTGAAGTCGCCACGATTGCCGTCAATGCACTGCTGCACTACGTGGAAGAGGGATCACGGTTTGTGTTCGGACCGCTGGGGGCGAAGGACGGGCCATTCGGGGTGGTGTTCGCATTCCAGGTGTTGCCGATCGTCATTTTCATCGCCTCCCTGTTCGCGATCCTTTATTACTTCGGCGTGATGCAGGTGGTGATCCGGGCGATGGCGCGGGTGATGCAGCGGGTGATGGGGGCATCAGGGGCGGAATCGACGAACGTGGCGGCGTCGATCTTCATGGGGCAGACGGAAGCGCCGCTGACGATCCGGCCGTTCCTGCCGCGATTGACCGAGAGCGAACTGTTCACGGTGATGACGTGCGGGATGGCGCATGTCTCGGGGGCGGTGATGGCGGCGTACGTGAAGATCGCCGGGGTGGACATCAAGCACCTGCTGACGGCGGTGATCATGACGGCGCCGGCGACACTTCTGCTGGCGAAGATGCTGGTGCCGGAGACGGAGAAGCCGGAGACGGCGGGCAGCGTGAACGTGGAGGTGGAAAAGCCGGGCGTGAATGTGATCGACGCGGCGGCCCGGGGGGCAGGCGAGGGGTTGCAACTCGCATTGAACATCGCGGGGATGCTGATTGCGTTTCTGGCATTGATTGCGCTGGTCAACGGGATGTTCGGCTGGGTGCATGGGCTGCCAGGGATGGCGTGGTTTCCGGAGTCGTTGCAGAAGCTCTTCGGGTTTGTGTTCGCGCCGGCGGCGTGGCTGCTGGGCGTGAGTTGGAAGGACGCGGCGGCGGTGGGGGACATGCTGGGGACGCGGATGGTGCTGAACGAGTTCATCGCGTTCTTGCGGCTGGGCGAATTGCGGGAGACGATGGACCCGCGGAGTTTCGTCATCGCTACGTTCGCGCTCTGCGGGTTCGCGAACTTCTCGTCGATCGCGATTCAGATCGGCGGCATTGGGGCGCTGGCGCCGTCGCGCAAGAGCGATCTGGCGAGGCTGGGGATCCGCGCGATGATCGCGGGGACGCTGGCGAATTTCATGTCGGCATGCATCGCGGGGGTGTTGCTGTGATGGAGACACAGGCGGCGTTCGAGTATCTGCGCGGGGTGGCGAAGGAGTGGCCGGCGACGGCGGTGGTGCTGGGGTCGGCACAGAGCGCGTTCGCGGACGTGGTGGAGAAGGCGCGGCGGATCCCGTTCGGGGAGATACCGGGCTGGCCGGGGGTTTCGGTGCAGGGCCATGCCGGGGAGTTGATCGTGGGGGAAGTGGGCGGAGCGCCGGTGACGGTGGTGGCGGGGCGGGTGCATTTGTACGAAGGCCGGACGCCACAGGAAGCGGTGTTCGGAGTGCGCGTGCTGGCGCGGTTGGGGTTGAAGAACCTGATTCTGACGAACGCGGCCGGGGGGATCAACCCGGCATACCGGCAGGGGTTGATGGTGCTGATCACGGACCACATCAATCTGCAGGGGTTGAATCCGCTGGTGGGGCCGAATGATGACGCGCTGGGGCCGCGGTTTCCAGACATGTCACACGCGTACGATCCGGAGTTGCGGGCGCTGGCGGCGGAGGCGGCGGCATCGCTGGGGATCGAGACGGGCGAGGGGGTGTACGCGGGCTTATTGGGCCCGAGTTTCGAGACACCCGCGGAGATCCGGTATCTGCGAACGATCGGCGCGGATCTGGCGGGGATGTCGACGGTGGCGGAGTGCATCGCGGCGAACCATGCCGGGTTGCGGGTGCTGGGGATTTCGACGGTGACGAACATGGCGGCGGGGATGCAGGCGGAGTTGAGTCACATTGAAGTGCTGGAGACCGGACGGGCAGCGGCGGGCGATCTGGCGCGCCTGTTGACGGCGCTCGTGCCTAAACTGGAAGGGTGACGACCTCCTCCCGGGAACGGCTGATTGCGGCGGCGCGAGAGGCGCGTGAGCATGCGTGCGCGAAGTATTCTGGCTTCCGGGTGGGGGCGGCGCTGGAAGACGCGAAGGGGCGGATCTTTGCGGGCGTGAATGTGGAGTCGTCCTCGTACGGGCTGACGTGCTGTGCGGAACGGACGGCGCTTTTCAGTGCGCTAACGGCGGGGTCGCGGGCGTTCCAGGCGATCGCGGTGGTGACGGACACGGCGCGGCTGACGCCGCCGTGCGGGGCGTGCCGGCAGGTGTTGTGGGATTACTGCGGCGACGTGGAAGTACTACTGGCCAATCTGGCCGGACAGACGGAAGTTCATTCCCTTGCGGAGTTACTGCCTCATGCATTTGATGAAGACAATCTGCGCTAGCGCATTCCTGATTCTGACGACCGCGGCCCACGGGCAGCAGGCGGCGGACCTGATCGTTTCGGCGGCGCAGGTGGTGACGATGGACGCCGAGCGGCGCGTGATCGACAACGGCGCGGTGGCGATTGGCGGGGGCCGGATTCTGGCCGTGGGTCCGCGCGCGGAGATCGACAAGGCATACAAGGCGAAGCAGCGAATCGATCAGCCGCAGGCGATGCTGACGCCGGGCCTGGTGAACACGCACACGCACGCGGCGATGAGCCTGCTGCGCGGATTGGCGGATGATGTCCCGCTGCAGCAGTGGCTGGAGAAGTTCATCTTCCCGGCGGAGGCGAAGAACGTGACGCCGGAGTTCGTGCGGTGGGGAACGCGACTGGCGGTGATGGAGATGATGCTGTCCGGGACGACGACGTACACGGACATGTACTACTTCGAGGATGACGTGGCGGCGGTCACGAAGGAGGCGGGGATGCGCGCGGTGTTGGGGCAGACGATCATCGGCTTCCCCGCCCCGGACTACAAGACGCCGCAGGAGGCGCTGGCGGCGACCGAGAAGTTCATCGGCAAGTGGAAGGGCGATGCGCTGATTACGCCGGCCGTGGCGCCGCACGCGGCCTACACAAACGACGAAGCGACGCTGAAGGCGGCGAGCGCGATGGCGGACCGGCATGGGGTGCCGCTGCTGATTCACGTGTCGGAGACGCAGGTGGAGAACACGACGTCGCTGCAGAAGCACGGGGCTTCGCCGACCTACTACCTGTCGCGGATCGGCGCGATCGCGAAGAGGAGCGTGTTCGCGCATGGTGTGTGGATGGGCGTGCGCGACCGGCAGACGGCGCGGCAGCACGGGATCGGGCTGGCACACTGTCCGTCATCCAACCTGAAGCTGGGCAGCGGCATTCCGCCGATCGGGGAGTTTTTGCGGTTCGGGATCCCGGTGGGACTGGGGCCGGATGGCCCGGCGGGTTCAAATAACGACTTCAACATGTTCGAGGAGATGGACCTGGCCTCGAAGATCGCGAAAGGGACGACGAATAATCCGATGGCGCTGCCCGCGGCGACGGTCTTCGAGATGGCCACCATCATGGGGGCGCGCGTCCTGGGAATGGAGGAGCAGATCGGGTCACTCGAACCCGGCAAGCGCGCGGATTTGATCACGATTTCGCTGGCGGAGCCGCACGCATTCCCGCGGCATGATCCGTATTCGATGCTGGTGTATACGCTGAAGAGCAGCGACGTTCGCGATGTGGTGATTGAAGGGAAAGTGACGGTGCGGGACCGCAAGCCGCTCACGCTGAAGCCCGCGGAGATCTTCGCAAAAGCGGCGGAGTTACGGGCGAAGGTGGAGGCTTCGCTGAAGGAGGGCAAACCATGAAGGGCGTTCTGATCCGTCAGCACGGCGGGCCGGAGGTGCTCGAGACGGTGGAGATGCGCGAACCGGCGCCTCGCGCGGACGAGGTGCTGGTGCGGGTGCATGCGTGCGCGTTAAACCATCTGGATCTGTGGGTCCGGCAGGGCATTCCGGGCGTGCAGTTTCCGTTTCCGCACGTCCTGGGTTCCGATATCGCGGGCGAAGTGGTGGCGGTGGGCGAACTGTGTGGGCGGGTGCGGCCGGGCATGCGGGTGCTGCTGGCGCCGGGCTTGAGTTGCCGGCAGTGTCTTCGGTGCCACGAAGGCCGTGACAACGAATGTCGTGATTACAAATTGTTCGGCGCGGGCGTATCTGGCGGATATCGAGAATTGATGACGGCACCCGAGTACGCGGTGATTCCGATTCCGGAGACGCTGGAATTTCGCGAAGCAGCGGCGGCGCCATTGGTGTTCCTGACCGCGTGGCACATGCTGTTCGGGCGCGCGGGGTTGCAGGCGGGCGAGGAAGTGGTGGTGCTGGCGGCATCGAGCGGCGTGGGGATGGCGGCGGTGCAGATCGCGAAACTGTTTCATTGCCGGGTGGTGGCGACGGCGGGCGGCGAGGAGAAGATGGAGAAGGCGCGGGCGCTGGGGGCGGATGTCGTGATCGACCATTACCGGCCGGATCTCGCGAAGGAATTGCGGAAGGCGACTTCGCGGCGCGGCGCGGACGTGGTATTCGAGCATGTTGGGGAGGCCACGTGGAAGGCCAGCATGGCCGCACTGGCGCCTTCGGGAAGACTGGTAACGTGCGGGGCGACGACGGGCCACGATGTGGGCGTGGACCTGCGCTACCTGTTCGCGAAGCAGCAGTCGCTATTGGGCTCGTACATGGGCACGCTGGCTGAATTGCATCATGTACTGCGGTTTGTGTTTGAAGGGAACCTGAAGCCGGTGGTGGATTCGGTGTTTCCCCTCGGCGAGGCGCGCGCCGCGCACGAGCGCCTCGAAGCGAAGGGGCAGTTCGGCAAGATCGTGCTGGACGTTTAGATATTGACGCCGAGATCGACCCAGCGCATCACACGCTTGTTGTAGATGGCCTCGCGTCCAAGGATAGCGGTCAATGCACCAGTGGCGCCTTCTTCGATGCCGGCGGGCGCTTTGCCTTTGCCGCGGATCTGATTGAGGAAGGCCTCGACGTGCTTCTCGTTCATGTTCTCGGCCGGTTGGGGCTTCTTTGCGGCTTCAATGGGCTGGGCGCCGCGGCCCTCGGGGTAGAAGAGGCAGGAGTCGCAGTCCAGTGCGCCCTTGGTGCCGTAGATGTAGGTGTAGGCGCCGCCGCCGGGCAGTCCGGCGGGGTGGAAGAAGACGTTCGTGTAGCTCACCTTGACACCGTTGGCGTATTCGTAGGAGAGCGTGTAGCCGTCCATGCTGGTGCGTCCGGGCGGCTGGTCCTTCCACTTCATGACGCCGCCGAAACCGGAGGCGAAAGCGGGCCGGGATCCGATGAGCCAGTTGATCTGGTCGAGGTTGTGGACGGACTGTTCGACGAGAACATCGCCCGAGCGGCGGGCATCGAAGAACCAGTCCGAGGAGCCACCCTGATGGTTCAGGTCATCGGAAGAGTGCCGCTGCGCCTTGACCATCATGACTTCGCCGAGCAGCCCTTCGCGAATTTTTTCAACGAGCGCGGCCCGGTAGGTGAGCGAGCGCATCTGCTGCCCCGTGACGAAGACCTTGCTGGATTTGCGGGCGACTTCGAGAAGCCGGCCAATCTCCGCAGGTTGGATGCCGATGGGCTTCTCACAATAGACGTGCTTGCCGGCCTCGAGCGCGGCGATGGCCATTTCGACGTGGAGATCGCACGGCGTGGCGATGTAGACGGCATCCACGTCGGCCATGGAGAGGACTTCCTTCCAGTCGCGAGTAGTCTTCGGCTTATCGCGCGCGGTCGTGGTGGCGGCGCGGTCGAGGCGGTCGCCCTTGAGGTCGCAGACGGCCATGACCTTGGCCGCCGGTTGGGCGAGCGTGGAGCGGATCAGAGAGCCGCCACGTCCGCCGGTGCCAATAAAAGCAACCCGGATCTCACTTTCCTGTGCCTGCACCTTCGAGGCGGCCGCGGCCGCCAGCGAACCCAAGAAGACATGCCGCCGCGTAACTGATGGAGATGACATGCTGACAAGCTATCACTATTCGGGCTTCGACTTCAGCCGGTAATCGGATCCCTCGAACGCGAACTCGAACACCATCGTGCCGCCCATGCCGCGGAAGTTGCGGTAGCGCCAGACCTCGTTCTGGCCCGGACGGGATTCGACCTCGTCGGGCGGGCCGTGGCGAAGGTAGAGCTTGCCGCGATCCGTCTTCGCGCCTTCAACGCCGCCGGTGGTGAACCGCTCGTTCGCGTACTGAAGCCGGCGTTGCTGCTCTTCACGCCGTTCCTGTACTCGTGCCTGTGCGCGCTCATTCTGTTGCAGGGCGCGCTCCATGTTGCGCCGGGCCTGGGCGAGTTGCCGTTCGATCTGGCCTTCCTGGCGCTCCAAATCACGCAGTGCCCGTTCCATCGCGCGCTTCACTTCGGCGGTATCGACTTTGGAGAGTTCTCCGCGCATCTGCTCCATGGCCCGCTTCAGCTCTTCTCTGATCTTGTCCTTGTTGTCTTGCAACTCCTGCATCGCGCGCTCGACGTCCTTGCGTTGAGCCTCGGTGAGATGCTGCGACTCGGCGATGTCCATCTCCGCCAGATTCAGCGCCAGGTCCTTCAGTAGCGGCGGCTCCGGCGCATCCGGAGCGACAGGCGGCGATGGCGGTACAGGCGGAGGAGGCGGAGGCTGATCCGCGGCCTCGGACTCAACTGGCGCAACTGGCGCCGGCGGCGCTGCGGGCGCTGGCGGA
>DNFG01000340.1 GCA_003487005.1 Bryobacterales bacterium | reverse complement strand
GCCACGCTCGCCCCCACGCAGACCCCCGGCCCCACCGCTCTGTAAACCGCGCAGATGCGGTCCTATCGCGCGTTTGGCCTCACTTTCGCCTCCAGCATTGATTTGCCCGAACTGACAGAAGTGGACGCCCCGCCCGATGTGCGCATCTCTCTGGGCTTCGCCGGCGTTCCGGACGCCGCATGGCACAGCGGACGGCAGTCCTGGGGTGAGCCTGGTGTCTCCTGGGTCTTCCAACCCGCCTGGGGCGCCATCCGCATCGAATCCGGGTCTCTCATGACCGTCGAAATGCGTGGGGGCCTCACTGAAGCGGGCATCCGTGTCTGGCTACTGGGGCCAGCCATGGCGATCCTCCTGCATCAGCGAGGGTTCCTCGTACTGCATGGAAGCGCGATCGACGCCGGCGGCCGCGCCGCCGTCTTTCTGGGCGCCTCCGGCGCAGGCAAGTCCACCACCGCCTACGGCCTCGCCCGGCAGGGCATGCCCGTCGTCTCCGATGACATCGTCCCCGTCGAGTTCTTCGAGGGCGCGCCTGTTGTCCGTCCGGGCATCCCCCATCTCCGCCTTGCTCCTTCGGTGCTCACTGAGTCCGGCGAACCCCCGGACCGTCACCCAGCTCCCATCCCTTGGGACGAAAAGCGCCATGTGCAACTCGGTCAGGCCAGTCTCGCCGCTCATCTCCCCCTGGGCGGTGTCTACCTCCTCGAACAGGCGACCGCCCTCTCGCTCGATACCCTCTCTCCCCAGCAGTCCTTCGCCGCGCTCGCCCGCAATTCCTTTCTCGCTCCCTTGATGGTCCAGTCGAATTCGCTCGCCTGGCACCTGGAAGCCTGTGCGCGGCTCGCCTCGGCTAGCCGCCTTCGCCGGCTTGCTTTTCCCCGCCGCCTCGATTGCTTTCCCCAACTCGCCCCGCTCATCCACGCCGATCTGCATCCCCCATGTTGACTCTCGCTGATGTCCGCTGGCTGCTTCAGGCCGTCCATCCGGCGCCTGGTCCGCTGCCTCCGCTCGATCCGGATCGCCACCACGCCGTCGTCGCTCTCGCCCACCACCACCGCCTGACTCCGCTGCTCGCCTCGCGCACCGCACTCACCGGATTTTCTCCCGAACTCACCGCCCCCCTCCGCCAGCACGCCGCCCATGTCGCCGCCCGCAACCTCGCCTTCACTCGCGAACTCCTCGCCATTCTCAAGGCGGCCGGGCAAACAGGCATCCCCCTCATCCCGTTCAAAGGTCCCCTGCTGGCGGTGCAGGCCTACGGTAGCTTGGCTCTCCGCGAGTTCGACGATCTCGACCTGCTCACCGGCCGCACCCACCTGCCGGCCGCCGCGCACACTCTCGAAACCCTTGGCTACAAGCTCGTCCACACCGGCAGACACGCCGCCAGCGCAATCCATCTCCGCACCGAGTATCATTTCCCGTTCCAACATCCCGTCACCGGATGCTGCGTCGAACTCCACGCCGGTGTCGCCCCCGCCGGCTTCGCTCAACCCTCCTGGCGGCTTCTCCGCGATCACCTCTGCACCGCGAACCTTGGTGGCGCCGAAGTCGCCGTCCTCAACCCTTCCGCTCTCTTCCTCGTCCTCTGTGTCCACGCCACGAAGCACCTCTGGGGCTGCCTCGAATTCCTCACTGCCCTCGCCCACCTGATCCACCGCAATCCCCCCGATTGGCCGGAAGTGGAACGTTGCGCCCGCCTCTCCGGCACCGAACGCTTTCTCGCCACCGCCCTCTCCCTGCTCGATGAGTGGACCCCCGCGCCCCTGCCCGACAGCCTCCGGCGGGCTCCCCTCTCCGGTCCCTCCCTGCCCGGTTCCTGGATCGATCCCCCGGCGTCCCCCGCCGTTCTCCGCCGCCCCGCGTTCCACCTTCGCGCGCACACGCCCGGTCCGCGCCGCCTCAAATACCTCGCTGGCGCTCTGCTCGCCCCCAACTGGGATGACTTCCGCTGGCTGCCCCTTCCTCGCCGCCTCCAGTTCCTCTACCCCCTCGTCCGCTTCGCTCGCCTCGTCTCCGTTCAGATCCCTTCGCTGCTCCGCTTCTTCACTCGCAAAGGCCCTTGACCCAGTCTCCGGATCACGGCTCCGTCCGGTACACCACCCCCAGCAGCGCCCCGCTCCCCGCCGAATGGACCATCCGTTCCACTCCTCCCGGGAACCAGTGCCTCAACGCCTCCAACTCCCCCAGCCGCGACGGCAGGATCACGAAGTATGCCCCCCGCCCCGGCTTCAGAACCACCGGCGCCGTCTCCAGCCTCACCGGTCCCAACACGTCTTCTCCCTCGGCTTCAGGCGCAAGATAGCGGTTTGTGGCAAATTCCCAGTACATCTCTGGCGGGCCGGCGAACAAGACCCGGTGCGTCCGCGCCACGCGCCGGTATTCCGGCGCCAGCATCGTCGCCAGTTCCGCATGACGTCCCCCATAGATCCGGCGTGGCGTGTATTCAAGGAAGTACGTGTGCAGACTGACCGCCGCGAACAGCGCACAACCCGCCACGATGCCCACCCCCGGCCGGATGCCGCGAACCTGCCGGCACGCCTGCTTCATCACCCCTCTCAGCGCCAGGGCGACAAAGAAACAAACCGGCACCGACAATCCGATCAGCCGCTGGCTCGATGGCGGACTCACCGTCAGCGCACCTCCCAGAACCGTCCCCAACAACCACCACATCAGCATCGGAGCCGCACGCCGCGCCCGGACTGAACCGCGGAACAGATTCGTTCCCGCAACCGCCAGTCCCAGCACAAACAACACTCCCGATACCCGGTCCAGCAACGGTTCCGGTAATCCGTACCAAACCACCTGATCCGGATAGACGTGAAACGCAAGCGCCGCCCGTTGCAATTGCTCGAACAGCAACTCCACCGCGCTCCGCCCCGTCAACTCCACCTCTCTCGTCAGCCATCCGTTTTGGAGGATCCCGATCTGATTCAGCCGCGCGTTGAAATCGTCGGGTCTTCGCACGGCATGCTCAATCATCGGTCCCGCCGCGAGCACGAATCCGCCCAGCATCCACAACCCGCCGCCCGCCACCCTCGCCCGCACCCTGCCTCGGGACCGCAACAACAGAAACACCGTCACGCTCAACAACAGAACGGCCGTCAGCCGCGCCCCCGCGTACCCATACAACCCCAAGCCCGCGCAGCATCCCGCCAGCGCAAAACTCCCTCGCGCCCCGGTTTGCACACCCCGAATCAACAGCCACAGACTCGTGGACGTGAACAGCGTGTCCGCGATCTGATTCGAACCCAGTCGCGAGTAGTGAATGTGATAGTGGTACACCGCCACCAGGAATGCGGCTGTCCATCCCGTGACCGGACCGGACAGCCGCCGCGCCAGCAGGTAGGTCGTCACCACCGAGAGCGTCCCCACCACCACCCAGGCCAGCCTCAGCCCCCCTGCATTCGCCCCCAACCAGCCCACACTCCAGGCGTTGTAGAAAAAACTCATCGTCGGTACGCCCAGCCAGCCCGTCCCGAACGGATTCCGTAGCTCCCCCCTCAGGACCCGCACCACCTCCAGCCCCTGTGCCGCCTCATCGCCCCCGAGCGTGAACGGCAGCGAATCCAACTGCCAGAAACGAAGCCCAAAGGCCCCTGCCGCCAGCGCCGCCAGGAAGACCGGTTCCCGCCATCCCCAGGCCGGCCTCCACCACGGCCCGTCCATCCCGGCGGCCACACAACAATAAAACAGCCAGGATGTCCCCCACACCGCCACCACCGGCGCGTAGCTCTCCTCGGTGCCCTCGAGCCGTGGAAGCGACCACACCGCCAGCAGTGCGAGTACGAACGACACAGCCAACAGGCCCAACCGCTTGCCTGAAACCATCGTCCATTATTGACAGGCTTCCCAAGGCGTCCGCAATCTGCCTCCCTCCCGCGGAAACGCCGTCGACGTCTCCCTCTTGGCATTTCCTGCAGGCCCGGAATTCGGGAGGAACCCCAGGGATCGCGATTTTGCCCGGAAGACTGCCAACAACGGGTCCGCGATTGCGGCCGCGAATCGTCTCATACCACGATTTACAGGAGTGTGATGCCACTTGCTGAACCAGAGCGGGGACCTTGCGCGGTTGACAGAGCAAGCGGGGATCTGACGGAGGGGAACGAATCCACGTCGTCGAAACTGCGTGGTGGGCCTGACAGAACTCGAATCTGTGACCTCTACCTTGACACGGTAGAGGTCACAGATTCGAGTTC
>DNFG01000461.1 GCA_003487005.1 Bryobacterales bacterium | reverse complement strand
GTCGGTGGTCTGCAGAAGGACGAGGCCGGGCACACGCAGATCGCGCCGCTGAGCGCGGGTCAGCGGTTCGCCGAAGGGGTCGCGGGCGTCCGGGGCGGGCGGGAGGTGGGCGACGCCGGCGATCCAGCCTTTTTGAGGGGAGGAGAAGGCGGCGAGGCGCCACTGGCGGTCTTGCGGCAGGAGGGGGTCCGCGGAGGCGGGGATGGCGGACCAGTGCCGGCCGCCGTCGGTGGTTCGATGGACACGGGCGCCGCCGAAGGCGAAGCCGTGGAGCGGGTCCAGAAAGTGGATGCCGGCGGCATGGCGGGGCCGCGAGGAGGAGCGCCAGGTCCATCCAGCATCGGAAGAGAACCAGAGGCGGCGTTCGCCGAGCATCCAGACGTGGGACTCGTGGAGGGCGAAAAGCGCAAGGGGGATGTCTGGAGACTTGCGCTGGACCCAGGTCTGGCCCCGGTCCTCGGTGTGAAAGGTGGTGTTCTGACGGCTGCCCACACCCGGAAAGAGGACGATCCCGGCAGCAAGGCCAATCCGCGGAGTCAGGAAGCAGGCATCGAAGAGTCTTGGCAGGACCCCCGGATTGTCGATGTTCAGGACGGACCGCCAGCGGGTGGGGGTCTGGGCCAGGGCGGGGGCGGCGAGGGCGAGGGACAGCCAGTTGCGGCGCGAGAGCATACCGTTTCAGCGCTCCAGGCGAAGGATCATGCCGTTGTTGAGGGCGGCGATACAGCGATCGCCGGCGGCGCCGAGGAAGGCATCCTGGCCCTGGGCGCGATAGTCGACGGGGGTCTGGAACCACTGGTTGCCGTCGGGTGAGTAGAGGATGCGGAGGCGGCCGGGGAGTCCGGCGCCGGGCAGTGTGCCGAAGGGTTCGATGGTGCTGAGCAGGTAGCCCTGGGCTCCGTGGAAGAGGAAATCGGTCACGCGAAGGGCTTTTCGCCGGAATAGAGATCGCTTTTTGCCCGTTTTGTGGTCGCTGAGGTAGACCTCGGAGGGGCAGACGAAGCCTTCGCCGTACTCGAGCAGGGTGGCGCTGAGGCCGGCCTGGACCTTCAGGCGGAGGACAGTGCCGATGGCGGGGGTGACGGAGGGTTTCCAGGTGGCGCCGCCATCGGTGGTGGAGAGCATGGCGACGGCAGCGGGACGGGGGCGGCGGGCGAGGGCGCGTTCGGGATTCATCCAGGCGGGCCGTTGGTCGGGATCAAGGTCGGGAGGCCGGGCGTTGCCGGCGAGGATGCCGATGCGGCCGTCCTGGAACCGCATCGTGCGGAGGAAGGTGAACTCGTCGGTGAGGTTGAGCTTCTGGCTCTCGGCGACGGGGGACCAGCGGCGGCCTCCATCCGTGGTGCGGTAGAAGGTCTTGCCGCGGCCATAGGCGAATCCATTCAAGGGAGAGGTGAAACAGACGCGGGCCATCTGTTTGGGGAGGCTGCGGCCGGACCACTTGCGGCCCTGGTCGGCGGAGAAGTACAGGCGCCCGGGGGAGGCGAGCCAGATGTGGCTGGCATCGAGAGCAAACAAGAGGGCGGGGGCGCTGGGGAGTTTGATTTCGTTCCAGGTGAGGCCGCCATCCCGGGAGACGAGGCCGAGTTCTTTCGGTTTGCCGCGGCGGTTGCCGTCGATAATGCCAGCAGCGAGAGCGAAATCGGGGGAGGGGGAGATGAAATCACTGAAGACGAGGGAACTGTCGGCGAAGTCGTGGAAGTAGGAAACCTTCCACTGGGCGCCGGAGAGGGAGGCCGGGAGTTCCGAGGCGGGGCGGGGAGGATCGAGGGGGATTTCGGTGATGTCAGCGGGCTGGAGTGCGTCCTGAGAAGCGGGCGCCGCCACCGGGGCGGCGAGGGCGAGGGACAGCCAGTCGCGGCGCGAGAGCATGGCGGGTTCAGCGCTCCAGGCGGAGGATCATCCCGTTGGTGAGGGCGGCGAAGCGCTGATCGCCGGCGGAGGCGAGCAGGGCGTGGGGCCCCTGGGCGCGGTAGTCGACAGGTGTGTGGAACCACTGTTTCCCGTCGGGGGAGAAGAGAATCCGAAGGCGGCCGGGCAGGCCTGCGCCGGGCAGGCGGCCGAAGGGTTCGATGACACTGAGCAGGTAGCCGCCGTCCCCCGTCATCTCCATGTCGGTGACGCGCAGGGCCTTTCGCCGGAACAGAGGCGAAATGCCGCCGGAGGCGGGGCGGTCGAGAAAGACCTCGGTGGGGAAAAGGAAGCCCTCGCCGTATTCAAAGAGGGCAATGCTGCGCCGGGCGCCGAGACGGAGGCGGACGACATCACCGAATGCGGCCGTCACCGCGGATTTCCAGGAGGCGCCGCCGTCCAGGGTGGTGAACATCGCGGTTGTGGCGGGGCGGGGCCGGCGGGCCATGGCGCGTTCGGGGGCGATCCAGGCGGGAAGTTCTCCATCGGCGCCCTGGGGCCGGCGGGAGTTCCCGGCGAGAACGCCGCCGCGGCCCTCGTGAAACTCCATCGTCCGGTAGACGGTGAATTCGTCGGTCAGCTTGAGTTCCTGGCTTTCGGGGACGGGTGTCCATCGCCGGCCACCATCGGCGGTGCGATAGAACACCTTTCCGGCGCCATAGGCCCAGCCGTCCCGGGGCGTGGTGAACACGACGCGGCCCATTCGTTTCGGAAGTTTGAGGCGGGTCCACTTGCCTCCCTGGTCGCTCGAAAAGTAGAGACGGCCGGTAGCCGCGAGCCAGAGATGGCCGGCATCGAGGGCGAACAGCGTAGCGGGTCCGCGAGGCAGTTTGATCTCGTTCCAGGTGGCGCCGCCGTCGCGGGAGACGATGCCCAGATCCTTCGGCTTGCCGCGCCGGTTCCCTTCGACGACGCCGGCCGCGAGCACGAAGCCGGGACTGGGCGCAACCAGATCGGTCAGAACCAGGCCGCTGTCGGCCCGGTCGTGGAAGTATTTGATCTTCCATTGCGCTCCGGCGAAGGGCGCTGGCACCTCAGCGGCCGGCCGGGGGGCGTCAGCGGGAATTTCCGGAATGTCCACGGACTGCAGAGCACCCTGAAACGCGGGTGCGAGTGCGGGGACGGCGCCGGCGGAAAGGAAGAAATGTCGGCGGGAAATCATGAAGACCCTGTCTACAGATGCGGCGCCGGGGGGGCGGCCGGTTGAGCGGCGATGACGAGGTCCGCGTGGTTGGCGGTTTCGACGGCGGCGGGCGCCATTCGCGCAAGCACCAACAGACACCCTACCTGTTCACCCACGGTTGTCAGCAGTTCCATTTCGGCGCCGGAGTGCCGGTGGGGTTGGCGATGCTGGACATTGATAACGCCGATGACGCGATTGCGGGCAATGACCGGAACGGAAAGAAAGGCCTCGAAGGTGTCTTCCGGCAGGTCGCTGAAGTTCTTGAAGCGGGCATCCTTGTACGCTTCAGCGGGGATGGCAACCATCCGCCGTTCGCGGGCGACCCATCCGGTCAAACCCTCGTTCAGCTTGAGGCGGACCTTCCCGAGGCCGGCGCGATGAGCGGCGGAGGAAGCGCAGAGGACGAGTTCTTCGTCGTCAAAGAGATAAATCAGGCACGAATCCGCGTGCGTGAAGTCGGAAACGAGCTGAACTACGGCCTGGAGCGTGTCGTTGAGACTCATGTCGCGGACCATGAGACGGCTGATCTTCTGGAACACGCCGAGTTGTTGTTCAAGCCGCTGGATGCGGACTTCGGATTCTCTGGTTTTCCCCACGAGTCTATTATCCCAAGATTCCGGAAGCGGAACCAACTCAGCGGGGCAGATGCATCAGGGTGCCGGGACCCAGCGGCCATCCGGCGACATACCAGACCGCGAGCATGATCGTCCAGACAATGGAAAATACGACGGAATAGGGCAGCATGGCGGCAATCAGCGTGCCCATGCCGGCATCCTTGTTGTAGCGCTGAATGTAGGCCGCGATGAGCGCGAAATACGACATCATCGGCGAAATGATGTTGGTGACGCTGTCGCCGACCCGGAAAGCAACCTGAGTGAGTTCGGGAGTGTACCCGAGGAGCATGAACATGGGGACGAAAACGGGCGCCATCACGGCCCACTTGGCCGAGGCGCTGCCCATAACCAGGTTAATCATGCAGGTGAGACCGATGAAGGCGAGGATCAGCGGGAGTCCGGTGAAACTGGCGGCTTTGAGCAGTTCAGCGCCCTTGACGGCGAAGATCAGGCCGAGATTGGTCCAGTTGAAATAGGCGACGAACTGGGCAGCGAAGAAGACGAGAACAAGGTATGCGCCCATGGTTTCCATGGACTTGCTCATCGCCTTCATGACATCGCCTTCATTGCGGATGGTGCGGGCGCCAAGACCGTAAGCGAGGCCGGACAGGGTGCCGGTCAGAAAAATGATGGCGACGATACCGGAGAGGAAGGGCGAGTGCAGCAGGTCGCCGTCCTTGGGATTGCGAAGGAATCCGTCCGCGGGCACGGTGCCCCAGAGCAGGAGTGCGGCGAGGATGACGACGGCGAACAGGGCGAAACGGAGGCCGCGGCGCTCTTCGGGGGTGAGCGAGCGGAGGGGGTCGGCCGCCCCTTCGCCCGTGTAGTCGCCGAAGCGTTTGGCGACGATGCCTTCGGTGACCAGGGTGCCCGCAAGAGTGATCATGGGGACGGAAGCGGCCATGAAGTAGTAGTTGCAGGCGGGGTTCACCATCCAGGAGGGGTCAAGGATGTGGGCGGCTTCCTGGGTGAGGCCGGCGAGCAGGGGGTCGATGGTGCCGAGCAGGAGGTTGGCGCTATAGCCGCCGGAGACGCCGGCGAAGGCGGCGGCGAGGCCGGTCATGGGGTGGCGTCCGGCGGCGAGAAAGATGGTGGCGGCCAGCGGAACGAGCAGGACATAGCCGACTTCGCCGCCGGTATTCGACATCACCCCGGCGAAGACGATCACGCCGGTCAACAGCTTTTTGGGTGCGGACAGCACGATCAATCGCAACGCAGCGCCGATGAGCCCGGAGCCCTCGGCGACGCCAATGCCGAGCAACGCGACCAGAACCGTGCCCAGCGGTGCAAAACCGGTGAAATTGGTCACCATTTTGGTGAGGATCATGTGGAGCCCGGGGATCGAGAAGAGGCTGAAGGGCTCAATGGGGGCCCCGGTCCCGGGATGAACGACCGAGATGCCCAGTTGGGCGGCGATGCCGGACAGCACGATGACGAGCAGCGCGAAGATGAGAAACAACGCGGCGGGATGGGGTAAGGCGTTGCCGGCGCGTTCGACCGCGCCAAGGGCCCGGTTCAGGAGCGAGGAGGGCTGCGTCATGGGAGTGGAAGTAAAAAGGATTAGTATAGCGTCCGGGCGCATTGCGCCGATGGCCTCGGGGCCACTAGGATAAGAGCAATACCGTAGTGCTTGCGTGGGCGGCCTTCAGGCCGGCGAGGGTGATTTTCCGAATCAGGAGATGGATGAACGATGTGGAATCGCAGCAAAAAAGAAGAAGACGAACAGCCGGTCCGGAGCATGGCGCCCGCGCCTGAACCGGTGCGGGACGCCTACGCGGCGCCTGCCTATCCGGCGAGGCGGACCATCGAGGATGCGCCGACGCGGGCGGCGGCGGTGATCGGCAAGAGCCTGGTGGTGACCGGCGAGATCACGGGCAAAGAGGACCTGCTGGTGGACGGCCGCGTTGAAGGCGACATCGAGTTGCTCGAAAACCGTCTCACCGTGGGTGTCGGCGGACATGTGGAAGGCAGTGTCCGGGCCCGGGAAATCGTGGTCTACGGCGTCGTTCAGAGATCGGAAGAGCG
>DNFG01000398.1:2483-2713 GCA_003487005.1 Bryobacterales bacterium | reverse complement strand
GATTGGGGGGGGGCGGTCGAGGATGGGGCGGGCGGGTTAAAAGATATTGATGAACTTGGCGGGGAGGGGGGCGAAGGGAAGTCGGAAGCGGGGTTGGGCGGGGGGACCGAGGGAGACGCGGGCGCGGAGATCGGACCAGCGGAGGCCGAGGAGGCGCTGCTGGCGGAGGCGGAGAGCGGTGAGCAGGCGGTCTTCGAGGGAAGTGCGGCGGGTGGTGAAGGGTTCGCCGG
>DNFG01000398.1:0-2214 GCA_003487005.1 Bryobacterales bacterium | reverse complement strand
CCTCTTTTCCTACACGCCCCTCTTCCGATCTGGCGGGTGGTGAAGGGTTCGCCGGTGGATCCGCTGGTCCGCCACTGGACGAGGCGGCGGGGATCGAGGCCGGAGGCGACGAGGGATTCCGGGGTTTCGGTCTGGATATCGGAGCGGCGGAGGAGGGGGAGGCGGGGGAGGTCGTGGAGGGAGCGGACGCGGCTGGGGTCGATTTTGTGACGGAGAAAGAGGGCGCGATAGAAGGGGACGCGGGCGAAGGCGTGGCGGACGAGGGCGGCGAGACGGGCGGAGTGGAAGCGGTCGTAGTCGTCCCGGCCCCAGCGGTGGAGACCGGAGGGGCCGAAGAGGGCGAAGACGCTGCGAAGCTGCGGCAGGGCGTCCATGGCGGGCGGTGACGGGGCTCAGGCGATGACGATGAGGAGGTCCTTGGGCTCGACGGTCTGGCCGACAGCGGCGGTTCTCTCCTTGATCTTGCCGGCGACGGGGGCGTAGACGGTGGTCTGCATCTTCATGGCTTCCATGACGAGGAGTTTGTCGCCTTTCTGGACTTCCTGATTGAGTTCGACGGCGATGCTGGTTACGGCGCCGGGGATGGGTGCGCCGACTTCGCCGGGTTTTTCGGGGTTGGCCTTGGGATGGACGCGGGTTTCGGCTTTGATTTTCCTGTCGCGGAGGGTGACTTCGCGGGGCTGGCCGTTGAGTTCGAAGAAGACGGTCCGCTGGCCGTCGGGGTGGGGTTCGCCGACGGCGAGGAGTTTGACGACGAGGGTTTTGCCGGGTTCGAGTTCGACGGCGATTTCGTCGCCGATGTTCATGCCGTAGAAGAAGGGGGGGGTGGGGAGGACGGTGAGGTCGCCGTAGGAGGCGCGGGCTTTGGCGAATTTGGTGAAGACATCGGGGTACATGAGGTAGCTCATGAGATCGGTGTCGGAGGGTTTGGCGCCGGTTTTCTTGTCGATGAGGGCGCGGGTCTCGTCGAAGTTGGCTGGGGCGAGACGGGCGCCGGGGCGGCCACGGCGGGGTTTGCCGCCGCGAAGAATGACGCGGGCGATCTTTTTGGGCCATCCGCCTTCGGGCTCGCCGAGGGAGCCTTCGAACATTTCGACGACGGAGTTGGGGATGTTGAGGCTGTGATCGGCGGGGAGGTTTTCGAACTCGTGGACGGAGATGCCGTGCTGGATGAGGAAGAGGGCGAGGTCGCCGACGACCTTGGAGGAGGGGGTGACTTTGACGATGTCGCCGAAGGCGCGGTTGACATCGGCGTACATGCGGGCGATTTCGGGCCAGCGGGGGCCGAGGCCCATGCTTTCGGCCTGTTCGCGGAGGTTGGTGTACTGGCCGCCGGGCATTTCGTGGAGGTAGACATCGGCGGCGCCGGAGCGGGGAGCGGAGTCGAAGGGGGCGTAGATGGCGCGAACGGTTTCCCAGTAATCGGAGGCGCGGTTGAGGGCGTCGAAGGGGAGGCCGGTGGAGCGGGCGGGGTCGTGCTGGAGGGCGGCGACGATGGAGTTGAGGTTAGGCTGGCTGGTGGTGCCGGACATGGAGGAGAGGGCGCCATCGACGACATCGACGCCGGCTTCGGCGGCTTTGAGGATGGAGGCGGCGGCGACGCCGGAGGTGTCGTGGGTGTGGAAGTGGAGGGGGAGTCCGACTTCGTTTTTGAGGGTTTTGACGAGCTGGAAGGCGGCGTAGGGTTTCAGGAGGCCGGCCATGTCCTTGATGGCGAGGACGTGGGCGCCCATTTTCTCGAGTTCCTTGGCCATCCGGACGTAGTAAGCGAGGGGGTATTTGTCGCGCTGGGGGTCGAGGATGTCGCCGGTGTAGCAGATGGCGGCTTCGCAGACGCGGCCGGAGCGGCGGACGGCCTCCATGGCGACCTTCATGTTGGGGAGCCAGTTGAGGGAGTCGAAGACGCGGAAGATGTCCATGCCTTCCTGGGCGGCGACTTCGACGAAGCGGCGGACGACGTTATCGGGGTAGGCGGTGTAGCCGACGGCGTTGGAGGCGCGGAAGAGCATCTGGAAGCAGATGTTGGGGATCTGGGCGCGGAGTTTGCGGAGGCGTTCCCAGGGATCCTCGTGGAGGAAGCGCATGGCGACATCGAAGGTGGCGCCGCCCCACATTTCGAGGGAATAGAGGCCGGAAAGCTGGTGGGCGGTGAAATTGGCGACGCGGAGCATGTCGTAGGTGCGCATGCGGGTGGCCATGAGCGACTGGTGGGCG